>JAFDXB010000077.1 GCA_018268175.1 Bacteroidota bacterium
TAAAACAATCCCTGATCTGTTAGCAAATGTTTTTCAAGCATAGAAATATGGTCGCGAGCCTTTTGCGAACTGTTATCTAAAAAGTTCATGGTTACCATCATTAACGTGCTTGCATCAAGGTCTGGGGAACCAACTGCCTGTGTATAAACCTTGCGAACACTATCATAACAGTCATCAAGAAGTTTCTCTGCATCTTTTGCAATCTTATCAGCTTTTTTTACAAGGTCTGAATCATTAAAAACCGCAGCTATTTTTGAAGCCGATTTTGCGCCTGCCCAATGAAATAAAACTGTGTAAGAATGATATTGCTTTTTAGTGCGGAATTCCCATAAACCGGCATCTTCTTCTTTCAAAGTGCGTTCTATCTGCGAAAGCAGCCAGGGAACCAGTTCGCGATAACTGCTTTTTCGCATAAACGTGAGTCTTTTATCAATAAATAACGGTAAAAGGCTTACCAACACCTGCCCGTAAACATCATTTTGTATTTGAATGTAGGCCTTATTGCCTATTCTTACAGGCTTGTTACCTAAATAACCTTCAAGGTCAAGTTCCTTTTCAACGAGTTCGCTTTCACCGCAAATTGAATAAAGAGGTTGTAATACATTATCTGCATTCTGAAGTATGTTTTGAACAAAATCAAAATATTTTTCAAGTTCTTCAAAATGCCCCAGCTGGTTAAAAGCCCGTAATGTATAGTAAGTATCTCTAAACCAGCAAAAGCGGTAATCCCAATTCCGGCCGCTGCCGGGAAATTCAGGCAGGCTTGTAGTACCGGATGCTATAATTCCGCCGGTATCTTCATATTGATGAAGTTTTAAAACTAAAGCCGAGCGTATTATTTCTTCCTGAAAAATGTGTGGTAGATAACAACCTTTCACCCACTGTTGCCAGTGTTTCGTTGTTTGATGAATAAAACGCTCGCAGGTTTCGTAAAGCGGAGCTTCCAACGGTTCGCCATAAGTTAAACACAGGTGTTTGTTTTCATCTAATACAAATGGTTTTTCTTTTAAAATATAGTTTATTGGTATATCGGAAGTAAGCCTTACAAGTGTACCAAAACCAAGGTAACTGATATGGTTGCTGCCCGTTACAATTTCGGGTTTTAAATTTCCATAATCCGCTACGGGAAGGCAACCTACAACAATTGAAGGCTGGCCGCTGAGCCACTCAATTTTTCTCACAAGCATCAATGGCCTGAAGTTGCGGTCATGTATAATCATTCGCGGAGCGCAATCAACAACTCTGAAACTTCCGTTTTTACATGTAAATTCTGTACATAAAATATTTGTATTTGTTATATAATATTGTCGCGCCTGATAATTGCTGTCTGCAGGCCTAACATAAAAATGGCCACCTTTAACTTCATCAAGCAATGAACCAAACAAAAAACTGCTGTCGAATTTTGGCATACACATCCATTTAATGTTTGCCGTCATATCCACATAAGCCATGTACGAGCAGTTGCCAATAATCCCCATCTTATATTTATGTATAGCCATTCTTTTGATTTTTATTTAGTTAAGGAATATTTGTACCAATTTTTGCTGGAGGTATTTAATTAATTTCGCATTAATGAAGGAACTGTTTTCGCTAAATAAATACTTTTTAAAATATAAGGTTCACTTTTTTTCAGGAATAATATTCATAATTCTTACAAATTATTTCAGAATCTTATCACCACAAATTACTGGTTTTGTTATAAATACGGTTGTATCCTCAATTAAAAGTTTAAATAACTCAATTCCTGTTCCTGCAATAAATTTTAATGATTACGATTTTGTTGTCAGAAAAATAATCATCGCTTTCAGCGGATATTCTTTTAAGCAAAAAATATTACTTGCCGGAATTGTGCTTATTGTAATTGCTTTAATTAGCGGATTGTTTATGTTTTTAATGCGGCAGACAATAATTGTTATGAGCCGCAGAATTGAATATGACCAAAAGAATGAAGTTTTCTCTCATTATCAGGATTTAGACACTGAATTTTACAAAGCTCACTCTACCGGCGACCTTATGAATCGAATTTCAGAAGATGTAAGCAGAGTGAGAATGTACACCGGCCCGGCAATTATGTATTTTATCAACCTCGCTGCGGTTATTGGTTTTAGTTTATATTTTATGCTTAAGTCTGATGTTACTTTAACAATAGTTGCTTTATCGCCTTTGCCTGTTCTTGCAATTACAATATATTTTGTAAACACTATTATTAACCGTAAAAGCGAACTTATCCAGCGTATGCTGGGAAATTTAACTACAAATGCTCAGGAATCATATTCAGGAATCAGAGTTATTAAATCGTATGTTCAGGAAAAGGCAATGGCAGTGTTTTTTAAAAACAACACAGAACTGTACCGGCAAAGTGCGCTGAGTTTAGCAAAAACTGAAGCTATTTACTTCCCAAGTATCGGTTTACTTATTGGTTTAAGCACACTTATTACAGTTATGGTTGGCGGATTACAGGTAGCCAACGGAGCGCCGGGAGCAAGTGTTGGCAAAATAGCGGAATTTGTAATGTACATTCAAATGCTTACGTTCCCGGTTAGTGCAATTGGGTGGACGGCAAGTATGACGCAGAGAGCAATAACTTCACAAAGACGGATAAATGAATTTCTTCATTACCGGCCAATAATAAAATCACCATCTGCTCCGCAGGAATTTAATGAAACCGGTGAAATTGATTTTCAAAACGTAAATTTCACTTATAATAATACAGGTATCCATGCTTTGAAAAATGTAAACCTTAAAATTAAAGCAGGCGAAAAAATTGCTGTTGTCGGAAAAACAGGATCAGGAAAATCAACTCTTGCCAATATTATTCTCAGGATGTATGATGTTGACACAGGTTCAGTAAAAATTGGAAATACAGATATCCGCAAGGCGGATTTATCAGTTCTACGCAAAAAAATTGCCTATGTTCCTCAGGAAGTTTTTTTGTTTAGCGATACTGTTGCAAAAAATATATCATTTGGCAACGACAATATTTCCCAATCTCAAATTGAAGATGCAGCAAAAAATGCCTGCATTCATGATGAAATTTCCCTGTTCCCCGAAAAATATAAAACTGTTGTAGGAGAGAGGGGCGTAACTTTGAGCGGTGGCCAAAAACAAAGAATTTCAATTGCAAGGGCCATTGTTAAAAACAGCAACTTTGTAATATTTGATGACTGTTTAAGCGCCGTAGATGCAAAAACTGAAAAACAAATCCTTTCTAACCTGAATGAATATTTAAAAAACAAAACAGCACTTATTATTACACACCGGATATTTACATTGTTTAATTTCGACAGGATAATTGTAATGGATTCAGGGAAAATTGTTGAAGAAGGAACCCATGATGAATTACTTGCACTTAATAAAGCTTACGCAGAAATTTTCAGGACTCAAAGTGCTTCGCATGAAAAATAATATGGCTTTTTTTGTGATTTAAAAAACAACTATATCTTTGCCAACATATCAAAAATAAAAACTTTACAGTGGCGTACGAAAACAACGAAAAAAAAATGGAAAGTGTTTACAGCAAAAGAATTAAAGCAGGCAAACGCCGCACATATTTCTTTGATGTAAGAGAAACAAGAGGAAACGATTACTACCTTACTATTACTGAAAGCCGCAAGAGAAATGATTCTGATGGTTATGACAGGCACAAAATTTTTCTGTACAAAGAGGATTTTAATAAGTTTATAAAAGGATTAAATGAAGCTGTTGATTTTGTAAAAACAGACCTGATGCCTGATTTTGATTTTGATGCTTTCAATCATGATACACCTTATGAAGGTGAAAATGAATCTGAAAAAGAATCTCAACCATCGCCACAGCCACAGTCTCCATCCGATCTTACCCAAGACAATGGGAGTAATGAAGAAGTAGATAAGTGGTAATATAAAATATTTATTAAAATGAGGCACCGGGTAGGTGCCTCTTTTTTTATTTGCGAATTTCTTTAAACAAGTTCATCAAACCGGCTGTTGAAGAATCATGAGTGGTTACTTTTTCATCTCCATCTAATTCTGAAAGAATATTTTTGGCCAACACTTTTCCAAGTTCAACTCCGAACTGGTCGAAACTGTAAATATTCCAAATAACACCTTGAACAAATATTTTATGCTCGTATAAGGCAATTAATTGTCCTAAGGTATAAGGAGTTATTTTTTTAATTAAGAATGAATTGGTCGGGCGGTTTCCTTCAAATCTTTTATTAGGGTTTTCATCTTCTTTACCAAGCATGAGTGCTTCAGTTTGGGCAAAAAAGTTACTCAATAATATTTCATGATGCCTGCCAAGTGGGTTGTGCGTTTGTGCAGGAGCAATAAAATCACATGGAATAATATCAGTTCCCTGATGAATCAATTGATAGAATGCATGTTGGCCATTGGTTCCGGGTTCACCCCAAATAACAGGCCCTGTTTCATAAGTAACTCTATTGCCGTTTCTATCAACATGCTTTCCGTTACTTTCCATATTACCTTGTTGAAAATAAGCAGGAAAGCGGTGCATATATTGGTCGTAAGGTAATATTGCTTCGGAAGTTGTTTTGAAAAAATTCCTTGTCCAGATTCCCATTAATGCCATCATTACAGGAATGTTGTTTTTAAATTCAGTGGTTCTAAAATGTTCATCAACAGAATGGCCGCCTTTTAGCATTTGCTCAAAATTATCGTAACCTATACTTAAAGCAATTGATAAACCTATGGCGCTCCATAAACTATATCTTCCGCCAACCCAATCCCAGAATACAAACATATTTTTTGTATCTATTCCAAATTTTTCAACCTCCTTTTCATTCGTACTTACCGCAACAAAATGCAAAGGTATTTCTGCTTCAGTTCCACCATTTTTTAAAAACCATTCCCTGGCAGAATGAGCATTTGTCATTGTTTCCTGCGTTGTAAATGTTTTACTTGAAATAATAAATAAAGTTTCATCGGCATTCAGGTTTTTTAAAGTCTCAACTATCTGAGTCCCATCAACATTGCTTACAAAAAACGAATGGATATTTTTTATTGCATAGGGTTTTAATGCCTCAGTTGCCATAACAGGTCCCAGGTCGCTGCCGCCGATGCCAATATTAATAACATTTTTAATTCTACGTCCTCTGTAACCGGTCCATTCACCTGTGTGTATTTTCTCACAAAATGATTTCATTTTTTGGCGAACTTTATCAACTTCGTCGTACACATTTTCACCGTCAACCACCAAACCTGTATCTTTAAACGACCGCAGAGCAGTATGTAGAACAGCACGGTTTTCAGTTTCATTTATCTTCTCACCGCTAAACATTGCATCAATTGCTTCTCTTAATTTGCATTCTTCTGCAAGTTTCAACAGCAATTCCTTAGTTTTTTCATTGAAATTATTTTTCGAATAATCAAAAAATATATCCTCAAACTTCAAGCTGTATTTTTGAAATCTTTCCTTGTCGTTTTTAAAATATTCAGCTATTCTATATTTTGAAATTTCATTGAAATGTGATTGTAGTTCCTGCCATGCAGATGTGGTAACAGGATTTATTTTTGGGAACATAATAAAAAATATTTCTGTCTTTTAATTGAGATAAACAATATTGTCATCGGGAGTATTATCAGCAAAAATCCCTCCATCAAGTTTAATACTCTTTGCCTTCCGAGATGTTTTGATTTTTATTTTTTTAATTTTTGAATTAAACCACGCTTCAGGACTGAAATGAACTTTTTCAAATGAACCATCTTCAAAATTTACAACAACATCAAAGGGTATAAATAATCCGCCTTCATTAATTGCATTAACTGAAATAGAATTATTCTTATTCTTTTTAAGTTTAATTTTTAAATCAATATAAACTGTATCGTAAAACCAGTTGTAAAAATATTTGTCGAGTTTTTTTCCTGAACCCTTGTTAATGCAGTTAAAATAATCCCATGGAATGGGATGTTTGCCATGCCATGTTTCCATGTAATAATGCAGAGCTTTTTTAAAAAGGGTATCTCCAAGTAAATCCCTCAAACCAATATAACTTAAAGAAGCTTTGCCGTAAGCATTTGCCCCAAAGGCCCGCGGATCGGTATCTTCATAAGGAGTCATAATGGGCTGCTTTTGAATTTCAACAGGGAACTTTACAAAACGAGACCTAAATGCTTTATATACTGAATCGGCATAGTTCTTTCCGTTTTGTTCAATACAAATAAAGTATTCAAATGTTGTTGCCCAGCCTTCATCCATAAAAGCATATCGTGTTTCATTTATTCCCATGTAAAATGGGAAGTATGTATGAGCTATTTCATGATTTTGAACTAATTGAGAAAATTTCAGGTCGTTTGTTGTTTCATCATTTATCATCATTGGATATTCCATATCTGCAAAACCCTGAAATGAAGTCATTTTTGAGTATGGATATTCAACTCCCGGCCATACATTTGAAAAGTAATCAAGCGACTCCTGCGACCATTTTGAAAAGTTCCGAAAATCTTTTGCAGTATCATTGTAAGCAGACTGTAAGCTAATTCTTTTTTCGCCGTCAACTATTAAAGCAGTTGCATCCCATACGTAATTTTTACTCGCTCCAAAGGTTATATCCGAAATATTATTCGCAACAAACCTCCAGGTATTAAAATTTTTTTGAACGGTTACTTTGTTGTCCATCATTTCACTGAAAGTGGCAATTTTTATTACCGTATCTGAAAGCATTGATTTATTGAGCCTGCTAAGTATCTCAGGTTGCAAAACATCCTCAGCATTTATCAGGTCGCCGGTTGCCCAAACAACGTAATTAGCCGGAACAGTTACCGAAAATTCATAATCATTAAAATCGTTGTAAAATTCAAGCCTGCCGTTGTGAGGAAGCAAATCCCATCCATTGTAATCATCATAAACTGAAACTCTCGGATAAAAGTATGAGGCAAAAAATGTGGTGCTGTCAATTACACCACCTCTTCCGGGCTTCACAGATAACTGATACGACCATTTTATAAAAATTTCAGATGATGTGGAAGCCTTAACTGATTTGTCAAGATCAATTAACTCAACGGTTCCCCAGCTTTTTGAATCAACTTTATATTCCTTACCATCTATGCTTAAAAAATAAATTTTCAAACCAAGGTCTTGTTCATTTTGCAGTTTCCCATTTTTTTTAAGAATGTTATTTACAAACCTGATTGCAATTTTATTCAGGTCATCAGGGCTGTTATTAAAATATTTTATCTTTTCTTCACCCGTAATAATGTTTGTTTGCGGATTGAGGGATACATTTATATTATACTTACCTGAATTCTGCCAATATTTAGTGCCGGGCTTGCCATCAAAATTTCTTGTTTCTTTTTTATATGCCTGCTGAATGTTTTGCGGCATTGAAAGTTTTTGCGATGTAGTAATTTTTGTTGAAAAGCAAAAAACTACCACAATCAAGATGGTAGTTATTTTTTTATATATCATATTCTTTGAATTAGGATTATTCCAAAGTTATTGATTTATAAAAGGAATGAATTAATATTTGCCTTAACATCAAGGTAAACCATAAAGCCTTTATAATTAAAAAGCAACTTTTAACTGAATGTAAAAGTTCCTTCCCTGGCGAGGAATTTTGCCCCAGTCTAAATGTTCAGTATAATTTTTATCAAGGATGTTTTCAACGCCAAACTGAGCTTTGGAATTCAATTTAAAAAATGCGAAATTATATTCTCCACGCAAGTGGAAAATTGCGAAACCATTCGTTGGCAATTCTGCCGCCATTTTATTTACGCGGTTTTGTGCTGCCGACATTTCGCTTTCAGCTTGTACATAAAAATTATTAAAAGTCCTTCTCACAGAAACAATACTTTTTAATGGTGCTATTGCCACCAAAGGATTGTTTTCACTATCTTTTCCATAAGCATATTTTAAAGTTGAAACTACATCAACATTTTTGTTGACATTTAAAAACAACGATCCTTCCGCACCGATGATGTCTGCAAACTTAATCTGCTCAAACCTTTTAACTCCGGCAGCGCCGATAGTCATTACACTTAAAGCAGGGTTAACCATACCTGTAATGTAGTCTAACACATGAATATAGTAACCTGTCAATTTTATATTACTTCTTCCAAACCTGTAATTGCCGGTTAGTTCAGCTTGAATGCTTTTTTCAGGATTTAAAAATGGATTGCCGATATAATCATAATTTTCGCTTGCGTTAAAAAGATAAAAGCCGTAAAGTTCGGTTGCAGTGGGAAATCTTTCAGAATAGGAGAGTGATGAAATTATAGAAATATTTTTACCAGCCTTTTGGTATGCTTTTGCAGAAACAGATTTCAGAAAATCATTTCTTTTCTTTTCATACCCAAAAATGCTCATTTGCGATTTTGATTCTGTTGTTACTAATCCTGAGTTTATTCCATCTAAACGTCCTGAAATCATAAAACTGCTTTTATCTGAAACATGAACATTCCACTTTGCAGCAATACCGGCTTGGTTTGTACGGTTGTCGGGCCACGTTAGCATATACATTGGCAGCTCTCCGGGCTGATACATTGTCATATCGGCTTTTAAGAAAACTGAACTTGCGTCTATGCGGACATCAATTTTCTGGTGCCGGTTTATTCTGTAAGAAGCTTCGGCATAAAACCCTTTAGTATTGCTTTCTCCCGGCATATCCATGTGCATTGGCACATTTGGTCTTTTGGTATCATCCATTTTATGAACAACCGAATTTGCATATACTTTTAAATTCCAGGTATAAAGTTTTTTTGAATTATCAGAATAGGATAGCGACATTGAACCGATATTAGCCGAAGCAAAGCCAACATCCATCGGCAATGCCGGATAACCGATATTGTATCCTTTATCTCCAATGTAATCTGCCAGATAATAAAGCCTTTCATTTAATTTATATTTTAATGAAAGAGAATAATTGATTTTTTCGAACTGTGAAAATGGAATTATTTTGCCACCGCCGCTCCTGTAATTGCTGCTGTTCCGGTAAGTTGTTGTTCCTTTTATTCCAAACTTTTTAGTTGAATAATTTAATTGAACTCCTTCATAAAAACTTTTTGCGGCAGTTTGAAATCCGCTTTGAACAATTCCCGAAAATGTTTTTCCGGAATATAATAAAGGTTCATCCTTCTTCATATTTATGGTACCACCAATTGATGATCCGCTGAAACTGCCTGTGCCGCCTGATTCTACTTCAAGTGATTTTAAATTTGAAGGTTCTATATAAATTGTAACAGGATCCATTTTGTCTGTACAGGCTCCATGAATTTTCATTCCATCTATCAAAACATTTATTCTTCCGTCAGAAAGGTTTCTAATTGAAGGCTCCATTCCGTAAGGGCCGCGCTTTATAAGCGACAATTCAGGTAACCTGCTCATAATATCTTCAAGAGTAGCACTTTGATTGCTTTTGAAATAATCAGTTGCTTTATTTACTTTTTTGGAATTATAAACCGTTACTTCGGTAAGATCAACAATTTTTGAACTGTCTTTAAAAACCGAATCTTCATTTTGGGCGTGGGCAAAATTTGCCATCAAAATTATGATGGCAAATATTATTGTTTTGTTCATATCTTTTCTTTAGAAATTTAAAATTCTATTTCAAAGTACTGGTCTTCACCTGCTAAGGTGCCACCTGACATGAAATCAAGATTTAACTTCCATAAACCTGTCATTGTAAAATTCACTTTGCCTTTGTAATGGCCATTGCCGATATGCACCGGCGAAACGTTATTAGGAGAGCCGTGTCCCATTGATGGCATTTCCGGCTCAAGCCCAATAGTCATTGAACTATCAGGTGGAAAAGTCATCATCATCGGTCCGGTTTTGAATACTGCAATTTCCATATCATTAATACCTACAACAGGAGATGTTGGTTCTATGTATGCATAAAAGTATTTACTGCCATCTGCTGAAGAAGTGAATGATTTTACTTTAGGTTTAGCCGGAGCTTGAATGTTTAACGGTATTGAAACCGCACCGGTTTGGGAGTTTGCCGTTATGTTTATATTTAGTGCCCAGTTGCCGGTCATAATAAACACTGCGCTAAACTTATACAAATTATCAACTGCTGAAGCTGATGGGTTTTCAACGGGAGCACTGTGCTGCATTGAACCCATATCCATAAAAGGAACCACATTTATTGTTGCATTTTGTATAGGGTTTCCTGCTGCATCTTTTACAGCAATCCAAAATGTGGAATATTGTGCGTACTGAGAAATTTGTTTTGAATATAATTCAACTTTTAAACCTGTTCCTTCAACGGATCCTTCATATATTTTTTCAAGATTTATTACAGGCTGCTGTTGAACTTCATCTTTTTTACACGATGACATAATTACAGCAAACAATACAGAAACAATTAGAAATAACTTTTTCATTTTTTAAATTTTGTTACAGAAAGCCTCATGACTTTCAGTGAAAGAATTAATTAAGGTTAAAAAAACCAATAATGTCGGTTTGAAAAAATTATCCTAAGAGTGGAGGATGAAAAATGTTTTCTGAAAAAAGAAATTTATAAGGATTATTATAATTTGAAACAGGTTCTAAAAAGATAATTTCAGGTGTGAAATTAAGATTGTTAATAGCAGGAATAATGCAATAGGAAATTTCAATAATTTGTGTAACCGGTGATGATTCTTTTTTATCGTGATTTTCAGCTTCCTGAATTTTTTTACTTAGATAACATTTGCCATTACACTTTTTTTCGGGACGGTTTTTATTTATGCAATGTTCTTTTGTTATTTTAGCCCGGTTGGCAAAAAACCAAATTGTAAGAGCAGATGAGTAAAATGCCTGTACCGAAAAAATTAGAATCAATATTAAAGCAAATGCTTTTTTCACATCACAAAAGTAGTACAATAAAGTTTCAATTTACTGACCGTCATCATTTTCAGTACTGAGGTTTAATATTCATATTGAAAAACATAAAGCTCCATTTATCTGCTGCCTGATCAATTGCCTGCATAGTGCTGATTCCTGCACCATGGCCGGCCTGAATTTGAATCTTAATTAAAACAGGGTTTGCCCCTTGCTGATTTTTTTGCAAAGTCGCCGCAAACTTAAACGAATGTGCCGGCACTACACGGTCATCATGATCTGCTGTGGTAATTAATGTTGCAGGGTATTTAGCAGGTTTTACATTGTGAAGCGGCGAATAATTCTTAAGGTATTCAAACATTTCCCTGTTATCTTCTGAGGTGCCGTAATCATAAGCCCAGCCGGCACCGGAAGTAAATTTATGATAACGAAGCATATCTAAAACGCCAACTGCCGGAAAGGCCACTTTACAAATTTGGGGTTGTTGCGTTATTGTTGCACCAACAAGTAAACCTCCGTTACTTCCACCTTCAATTGCAAGGTATTCTGTAGAAGTATAATTTTTTTCTTTTAAATAATTTGCTGCTGCAATGAAATCATCAAACACATTTTGCTTCTGCAATTTAGTTCCGCTTTCATGCCATTTCTGTCCGTATTCACCACCGCCCCGCAAATTTGCAACCGCGAATATGCCGCCGTTTTCCATTAATATTATATTTGAAGCCCTGAAAGCAGGAGTGAGGCTAACATTGAAGCCGCCATATCCATAAAGAAGTGTAGGGTTTTTTCCGTTATGCAGCAGTCCTTTTTTATACGTAATTATCATTGGAACTTTCGTTCCATCTTTTGAAGTATAAAAAACCTGTTCAGAAATATATGCTGATGGATCAAATTTTATTTTTGGCGATTTATATAAAGTGGTTTCACCGGAAGTTAGGTCCATTCTGTAAACAGAAGTTGGATTTATATAGCTTGTAAAGCTGAAAAACAATTCTTTATCATTTTGTTTTGCCGAAAATCCTGTGGCTGTTCCAAGAGTTGGTAAATTAACGGTTCTCAAATAATTTCCTTTTAAATCATATTGCTTTACAACACTGATGGCATTTTCAAGGTAAGAAGCAAAAATATATCCGCCTGCGGCAGAAAAGGAAGCTACTTCATTTGTTTCAGGAATTATTATTTTAAAGTCATTCTCGTTTTTATAATTATGCGGAACTGCAATAAGTTGTTTATTTTTTGCATTTTTATCTGTTTCAAAATAAAAATAATTTTCGTCGGAATAAATAAAATTAAATCCATGAGATGCAGTTGCAGCAAAGGTTCTAACTGTTTTTTGAGAATCTCTTAAATCCAGTGTATAAAGTTCATTTCCATAAGTTGCATTTGTAGCTGTAATAATTAACCAATTACTGTCTTCACTTACTGATGCTCCTAAGTACCGGCGTTTATGCTCGTTACCGAAATAAATCACATCATCACTTTGTGGCGTTCCAAGTTTATGATAATAAAGAAAATGATGATCCGTAAGTCCTGATAACAGGCTTTCATTTTCAGGTTTTTTATATGTTGTATAGAAAAATCCACCATTGCCTTTCCATCGTGCACTTCCAAACTTTATATAATTTAAAGTGTCGTCAACCTGTTTGCCAGAAATAGTATTTAATACAACTATCCGTTGCCAGTCGGAGCCACCTTCTGAAATATTGTAAGCCACCAGCGAACCATCAAGCGAAAATTTAATTTCAGATATTGAAGTTGTTCCTTTTGATGAAAAAGTATTCGGGTCAAGAAATACTTCCTTATCTCCGCCTGATTTTTTTTCCCGGTATAAAACCGGTTGGTTTTGCAAACCTGAATTATAAAAGTAATAGTAATATTCTCCCTCCGAAAAAGGTGCAGCAAACCTTTCGTAATTAAAAACGACTTCACAACGTTTATGAATGGCTGCCCTGAATGGAATTTGAGATAGATATTTTTCTGTTACCGTATTTTGTTGCTTCACCCAAGCCGCAGTTTCAGTACTTAAATCGTCCTCCAGCCAACGATAAGGATCAGCTACTTCAGTTCCAAAATAATTATCAATAATATCATCTTCCCGTGTAACAGGATATTTTATTTTCATATTGCTGCCGGTTTTCTCAGATAAATTGCAAGAAAATATTAGCGTAAAAAGGCAAAAATAAGCGTAAATGTTCTTCATAATTTCAAATTTAGAACTTCTGTTTATCAATAAAACCTATCAAAAAAATATTATTTTTTTTTGTTAAATATTCTTAACGTTGAGAAATTTTTGGTCAACATGAAAAAACATTTACCCTTTATTTTAAAGGTTTTTCCCGCAATTTTTATATTAGTATTCTCTTTTTCACAAAATTCCTTAGCACAAAACCCATCTGAAAAGTTGTGGAAGAATATAAATGAAAGTGATATTTCGGTTGTTGGTAAACGTTATACGTTTCCTTCTAAATTCTTGTTATATAATTTAGAGATAAATCAATTAAAATCGTATTTAAATACTGCCCCTTCAGAGAATCAAGGGCTTTCAAACAATATTATTATTACAATTCCTTCTCCCGAAGGGAAAATGGTTGAATACAAAATTGTAAGCTATGATGTAATGCATCCGTTGCTTGCGCAGAAATATCCTTCTATCAAAACATTTCGCGGAATAAAAGCCGATGATGAATCTGAAAGTATAAGGATTGATTACACTAATGCCGGTTTTCATGCTATGGTAATTTCTCCTAAAGGAAATTATTTTATTGATCCTTATTCTGAGAATAACACCACAGATTATATAATTTATTTTAAAAGAGACCTTCCTCCAAACAGGACATTTGTTTGTAATACAGAAGGTTCTTTTGAATCTCCGGCAAGTGCGTTAGTACAAAAATCATCAGGCACTCAACTTCGTACTTACCGCCTTGCACTTGCATGTACAGGTGAATATGCTGCAACAAAAGGTGGAACAGTTGCAGGTGCATTATCCGGTATGGTAACAACAATGAACAGGGTAAACGGTGTATATGAGTCTGAAGTTGGAATTAGAATGGTTATGGTTGCCAACAATGATCTTATATGTTATACAAATGCTTCCACAGATCCTTACACAAATAATAACGGCAGCACAATGTTGGGCCAGAATATATCAACGTGCAACAGTGTTATAGGTTCTGCAAATTATGATATAGGGCATGTTTTCAGCACCGGTGGAGGAGGAGTTGCATACCTTGGCGTTCCATGCGGCAGTAATAAAGCAGGTGGTGTTACAGGTTCACCAAGCCCGGTTGGCGATGCTTACGATATAGATTATGTTGCTCATGAAATGGGGCATCAGTTTGGAGCAAATCATACGTTTAACAGTACTACCGGTAGTTGTGGCGGCGGCAACCGTAGTTCAAGCGCAGCTTATGAACCCGGCAGTGGAATTACTATAATGGCT
This sequence comes from Bacteroidota bacterium, assembly GCA_018268175.1. Lineage (GTDB taxonomy): Bacteria > Bacteroidota > Bacteroidia > Chitinophagales > Chitinophagaceae > Ferruginibacter. The sequence continues at coordinate 14,201 of JAFDXB010000077.1, forward strand.
TATGCAGGCATTTGTGGAACTGATAATCTTGCGGCGCACAGTATAGCATATTTTCACACAAAAAGTTTTGATGAAATAATTACTTACAGCCAGTCAGGAAATGGTAATTCATGTGCTGTAATCACCAACACCGGAAATACCGCACCGATTGTTAACTCAGTTACATCTGATTATTCAATTCCAATTTCTACACCTTTTATTCTTTCAGGCTCTGCTACAGATGCAAACAATGATCCTCTCACTTATTCATGGGAGCAATACGACCTTGGAACAGCCGGCGCATGGAATGTTCAGTCAACCACAGCACCAATGTTCAGGCCTTTTGAACCGGAAACTACAGGCGCAAGAACTTTTCCAAAACTTTCTGATATACTTAATAACTCAACAACAATTGGTGAACTGCTCCCAAACCAGGCAAGAACTTTAAAATACAGGTTAACTGTGCGTGATGGAAAAGGTGGAGTAATGCATCCTGATAACACTGTAAATATTTCAGTGGTAAACAATGGAGGTGCATTTAAAGTTACATCTCCAAATACTGCAGTAACATGGTTGGGAAACAGCACTGTATCAGTATCCTGGGATGTTAGCGGTACAACATCATCACCAATAAACACTTCCAAAGTAAAAATTTCATTATCCGCCGATGGCGGGAATACATTCCCTTATGTGCTTGCAGAATCGGCAAACAATTCCGGTTCCGCATCAGTGCAGGTTCCAAATATTCAAACATCTCTTGCGAGAGTAAAAGTTGAAGCTGTAGGAAATATTTTCTTTGATATTAGTGATAAGAATTTTACTGTAAATGCTCAAACAACACTTTCAAATATTATTACAGGTACAATTTCACCATTATCTTTCTGCGCAGGGAATAATATAAATGTTCCATTTACTATTGATCAAAATGCCTCATCAGGAAATACTTTTATAGCTCAATTATCCGATCAGTCGGGTTCATTTATTAATCCTAAAAATATAGGCACATTAAATTCTGTTTCGCAGGGAACTATATCTGCAACTATTCCTAACTCTATTACATCCGGAAACGGTTACAGAATACGTGTAATTAGCACAAACCCTGCAATAACAGGTTCTGCAAATACATCAAATATTACTATCTCAAACACTCCTTCAGCATCAGTTGCATCGGCCGGCGGCCCCACAACTTTCTGTCAGGGTGGAAGTGTAACAATTTCCGGAAATACTTCAGGTGGCACCTGGAATAACGGCAGTAATTCAACAACAATTACTGTAAATACTTCAGGAAATTATTTTATTACAAATACAAATTCTTGCGGTACTGTTACTTCAAATCAAATAACTGTTATCGTAAATTCATTGCCTGCTGTAAATGCAGGAAGTTATTCAAATGTTACAACTAATAGCCCTGCGTTTACATTAACAGGAACGCCTGCCGGAGGTACATTTTCAGGAGTTGGTGTTTCAGAAAATAAGTTTGATCCTGCAGTTGCCGGGCAGGGAACATTTTTAGTAACATATACTTTTACTAATGCCAACGGCTGTACTAATACGGCTTCAACCACTGTAACGGTAGATGCTGCACCATGCAATTTTTATTTGACCGGAATTACAGGCGACATGAATACTTGCAAGTATAAAGATGGAAATAATGCCATTTATACTGCAAATGTTTCCGGTGCCTCAGCAATTGAATGGACAGCACCTGCTAACACACAAATTATTTCAGGGCAGGGAACAGCAGTATTAGAATTAAAAATACTGCCTTCTTTTACAACAGGTTCTCTTAAAGTTAAAGCATATAATGGTTGCGGTGGAAATCCTGTTGCTAAAACTATAAACCTTAATTCAAAATTACCTGCAACTCCGGGCGCAATTACCGGCCCTACATCACCTTGTTCTTTGGCACCAGGCGAGGTTGTTAGCTATTCAATTTCAAAAGTTGCAGA
>JAFDXB010000078.1 GCA_018268175.1 Bacteroidota bacterium
CCGGGAATTCCTCCTGGTACGCCATTTTCAACAGAGGTTTCTTTTTCACAGGAAGAAAAAATAGCCACAGATGCAACCAACATAAGTGCTATTCTAAAGATTTTAAGCATATATTTTTTTTATAAAACTAAAATAAATTAAATTTCTAAAGTTGTTAAAATATTATTCATATTTCTTACAGCATCCGCGCTTTTTGCAAAAGTTGCTTTTTCTTCTTCGTTAAGTTTGAATTCAACAATTGATTCCCATCCGTTTTTACCTACAATTACGGGAACTCCAATGCAAATATCCTTTTGACCGTACTCACCATTCAGCTGTACACAACAAGGAACGAGTTTCTTTTCATCTCTTACAATTGCCTCAACAAGTGATGCTGCAGAAGCTCCCGGGGCTATCCAGGCACTGGTGCCAAGCAAACCTGTAAGAGTTGCACCACCTACCATTGTATCGGCAGCAACTTTTTTTAGAGTTTCCTCTGATGCAAATTCTGAAACCGGTATTCCACAATACGTTGCCAACCTTGTAAGAGGAATCATTGTTGTATCACCGTGTCCGCCAATTACTGTAGCCTGGAGATCGTTTGGTGAGCAATTCATTGCTTTACTTAAAAAATATCTGAAACGGCTGCTGTCTAATATTCCTCCCATTCCAATGATACGGTTTTTAGGCAATCCGCTTTGTTGCAATGCCAGGTAAGTCATAGTATCCATAGGATTACTTACTACTATAATAATAATATCCGGAGAATATTTCAAAAGGTTTTGAGTAACTGTTTTTACGATACCTGCATTTATGCCAATCAGTTCTTCCCTTGTCATACCGGGTTTACGCGGAATTCCGGAAGTAATTACCGCAACATGGCTGCCTGCTGTTTTACTGTAATCGTTAGTTGAACCTGTAATTTTTGTGTCGAAACCTTCAATTTGAGCAGTTTGCATTATATCCATTGCCTTTCCCTCTGCAAATCCTTCTTTGATATCAACAATAACCAACTCATCGCAAATTTGCTTGCGGGCAATATTGTCTGCACAGGTAGCTCCTACTGCTCCTGCTCCTACAACTGTAACTTTCATAATAATATTTTGAAATTTTAAAAATTATGCAAATGTAAAATAATATTTCGCTGCTTTCTGTAAATAATAGTTTTAAACTAATTTTCGAAAAAAAACAAATATTTGATAGTTTTGCTCCCTCTAAATAATATATATGGCAACAACTGCAGATGTTCGTACAGGATTAATATTAAAAATAGACGGTAACCTGTACACGGTAATAGAATTCGGCCAAAATAAAACAGCAAGGGCCGCCGCAAAAGTTTGGGCAAAAATGAAAGGTGTAGATACAGGTAAAACTATTGAAGTTACCTGGAACAGTGGTGAAACAATATATCCGGTTAGAGTTGAAAAAAAACCTTTTCAGTTTTTATATAAAGACGATACCGGTTACAGTTTTATGGATAATGAAACATTTGAACAAATTACAGTACCGGAATCAATGGTTGACAGTCCTAAATTTTTAAAAGAAGGACAGGAAGTTTCCGTTCTTATAAATGGGGAAACAGAATTGCCAATGGGTGTGGAACTGCCTGATAAAATTGTATTACTTGTTACTTACAGCGAACCGGGTATGAAAGGTGATACAGCAACAAGAACATTAAAACCTGCAACAGTGGAAACAGGTGCAACCGTAAACGTTCCTCTTTTTGTAAATGAGGGCGAACTTATAAGAATCAATACCAAAACAGGTGATTACTTGGAAAGGGTAAAATAAATTCTAATTGGGGCTCATTAAAATTATTTATCTTGATCCCTCTCATTAAAAATCAACTTACTATGGATATCAAACAAATTCAGGAATTAGTAAAACTTATTAATAAAACTTCAATTGGCGAAATAACAATTGAAGAAGATGGCCGCAAAATTACTATTAAACAAAAGAAAGAACCTGCCCAACATATTAGCTATTCTGCTGCTGTTCCTCCCTCAAATACCCAACAACCTGCCTATACGCAGCCTTCAGATGCAACAGGAATCACCGCTCCTAACCCGCCTGCAAAAAAAGATAATAGTTCTGCTAAAGCAGATAACTTAATTACTATAAAAAGCCCGATGATCGGAACTTTTTACAGGCAACCCGGCCCCGATAAGCCTCTCTTCGTAAACGTTGGTGATGAAGTTACTCCGGGAAAAGTTGTTTGTATTATTGAAGCTATGAAGCTTTTCAATGAAATTGAAAGTGAAGTTAAGGGAACGATCGTAAAAATTCTTGTTGATGATGCAAGTCCGGTTGAATACGATCAACCTTTATTTTTGGTAGAACCATAAATAATATTTCTTAATTCCTAAAATCAGAGATGTTTAAAAAAATATTAATTGCCAATCGCGGTGAAATAGCTTTAAGGGTTATAAGAACCTGCCGTGAAATGGGCATTAAAACAGTGGCAGTTTATTCAACAGCTGATAAAGACAGTTTGCATGTAAAATTTGCTGATGAAGCTGTTTGTATTGGTAAGCCGGCAAGTGTTGACAGCTACCTGAATATGGCTCACATTATGGCGGCGGCCGAAATTACAAATGCTGATGCAATTCACCCGGGTTACGGTTTTCTTGCCGAAAATGCAAAGTTTGCTCAGGTTTGCGAACAACATGGAATTAAATTCATCGGCCCACGGCCGAATATGATTAATTCAATGGGCGACAAAATTACGGCCAAAGAAACAATGATTAAAGCAGGTGTACCTGTGGTTCCCGGTGTGGAAGGGCTGCTTAAAGATGTTGATCACGCAAAATCTTCCGCTAAAGAAATCGGTTACCCTGTTATTTTGAAAGCAACAGCAGGAGGTGGTGGAAAGGGAATGAGAGTGGTATGGGAAGAAGCTGATATTGAAAAAGCTTTTGATACTGCTAAAACTGAAGCTGCTGCTGCGTTTAAAAATGATGGCATTTACATGGAGAAATTCGTGGAAGAACCACGACATATTGAAATACAAATTGCAGGCGACCAGTACGGAAATGTGTGCCACTTGAGTGAACGTGATTGTTCTATTCAAAGACGGCATCAGAAACTTGTAGAAGAATCCCCTTCGCCTTTTATGACCGACGAATTGCGTGAAAAAATGGGCGCTGCTGCTATCAAAGCGGCACAAGCAATTAATTACGAAAGCGTTGGTACTATTGAGTTTTTGGTTGATAAGCACCGCAACTTCTATTTCATGGAAATGAATACGCGTATTCAGGTTGAACACTGCGTTACAGAAGAAGTTATTAACTACGACCTTATAAAAGAACAAATAAAAATTGCTGCAGGCGAAAAAATTGTAGGTAAAGCTTATTATCCTCAAATGCATGCAATTGAATGCAGAATAAATGCTGAAGACCCATATAATGATTTCAGGCCGTCGCCCGGAAAAATTACAGTTCTTCATCAGCCCGGAGGGCACGGTGTTAGAGTTGACAGCCATGCTTATACAGGATATGTTATTCCGCCTTACTATGACAGCATGATAGGAAAACTAATTGCTGTAGCCCAAACCCGCGATGAAGCTATTGACACTATGAGCAGGGCTTTAAGCGAATATGTAATTGAAGGAGTTAAAACAACAATTCCGTTTCATCTTCAACTTATGAAAGATGAAAATTTCCGAAAAGGAAACTTTACAACAAAGTTTCTTGAAACTTTTGTTTTGAAATAATACTTAAAAGGGAATGTTGATCATTCCCTTTTTCACATAACTAAATTGAAACTGCCTTATAATGATCGTGGAAAATGAAGTATTGCTGAAAGCTTATAAACTTATGTGTTATGCCAAAGAAATGGCCGATACGTATGAAAGCAACCGTCAGGTTTGTAAATACGTTCACAGCACTTCACGCGGCCATGAAGCCATTCAGCTTGCAACTGCATTTCAACTGCTGCCCTGCGATTATGTAAGCCCTTATTACCGCGATGAAAGTATTTTGTTGGGAATAGGGTTTAGTCCTTACCAATTAATGTTACAATTACTCGCTAAAGCGGATGACCCTTTTACGGGAGGAAGAGAATATTATGGTCATCCTAATTTCAAGAGTAATGATAAGCCCGGTATAATTCACCAAAGCAGCGCCACAGGAATGCAGGCTATTCCTACAACCGGAATTGCACAAGGAATAAAATTCCGCGAAAAAATAAATACAGTTATTAAAGGAGCAAATGGCGAACTTCCTGTAGTTGTCTGCTCACTTGGAGATGCATCGGTAACAGAAGGCGAAGTAAGTGAGGCCTTTCAATTTGCAGCTTTGCATCAGCTTCCAATTATATTCTTAGTTCAGGATAATGGTTGGGGAATAAGTGTTACATCAAAAGAAGCAAGAACATCAAATGCTTATGAATTTGTTTCAGGATTTAAAGGCATGGGACGAATTACAATTGACGGCAGCGATTTTGAAGAAAGTTTCGTGGCAATGAACGAAATTTTTAACAAGGTAAGAAAAGAAAGAAAACCTTATTTAGTACATGCAACAGTTCCACTCATAGGACATCATACAAGTGGTGTACGAAGAGAATTTTATAGAGAAGAAAATGAGTTAAACGAACACAATGTTCGCGACCCGCGTCTCAAATTAAAAAATAAATTACAGGATCGTGGTATTACAGATGAGGTATTAAGTAAAATTGAAAGTGAGGCCAAAACATTGGTGGGCAGCGACTTTGAAAGTGCAACTTCTGCTACCGAACCCGACCCTTCAACTGTAGAAAGGTATGTTTTCGTACCATCGGGAATTGATAAAGAAAGCGGAACCCGAATTCCTGCCGGCAGGGAAAAAATAATGATGGTTGATGCTGCTTTGTTTGCCATACGTGAAATTATGGAAGACAATCCTGAAGCATTGCTTTATGGGCAAGATGTTGGAAGAAGGTTGGGAGGTGTGTTTCGGGAAGCAGCAACACTTGCTGAACAATTTGGCGACCACCGTGTTTTCAATACTGCTATCCAGGAAGCATATATCATTGGTTCTACCGTAGGTACGAGTGCGGTTGGATTGAAGCCTATAGTAGAAGTTCAGTTTGCAGATTATATTTATCCGGCATTAAACCAACTCGTAACAGAAATTTCTAAAAGTTGTTATTTAAGCTGCGGAAAATTTCCTGTGCAAACGTTGATAAGAGTTCCTATTGGAGCGTATGGAGGAGGTGGACCTTATCATAGTGGAAGTGTAGAAAGCACTCTACTTACAATAAAAGGAATTAAAGTGGTTTACCCGTCAAATGCTGCAGATATGAAAGGTTTGATGAAAGCCGCATTTGCAGATCCCAATCCTGTAATAATGCTGGAACATAAAGGATTATACTGGAGCAAAGTGCCCGGCACTGAAGAAGCCCGCAGGCCGGAACCATCACGTGATTATATAATTCCATTAGGCAAGGCAATTTCAGTTTTA
>JAFDXB010000079.1 GCA_018268175.1 Bacteroidota bacterium
CCGAGATATTGATTTATTCTCAAAACAATATCTTCCATCATCTTTACCTTTTTGCTGTCGGGTTTAAAATCAGCAGCGTATCTTAAATGATGAGGATTTCGAGGTTCGTAAGACATAATCCTTACATGTTTGCCGCCGATGCAATAACACCTATAATATTCTTCAAAAATTATTTCTTCCTGCAACATCATAACAAGTTCACCTGTTTCAGCAAATTTTTCAAAGAAGTCTTCTCTGTTTTCGAGTTTGTAAACATTCTTCCATCCGCCGCCGGCGAAGGGTTTCATGTAGGCGGGAAAACCAACATAATTAAATATGCTATCCCAATCTAAAGGATAAGCGAGGTTAGAGAAAGATGTTTCTTTGGTATCCGGTGGCATCTGCCTGGAAGGCAGGATAACGGTTTTTGGAACCGGCACATCAATTTTTGTGGCAAGGCAATTGTTGAAAAATTTTTCATCGGCGCTCCACCAAAACGGGTTATTAATAACAGCAGTATCACAAAGAGCAGCATTTTTAAGAAAAGCCCTGTAAAATGGAATATCCTGAGATATCCTGTCGAAAATCACTGCATATCCACTTGATTCGCCTTGCATCACTTTATCTATTCTAACTGGTTCAGCAATTATACCTTTTGGATTTTTGCTGTTTATTCTTTCTACAAAAGCTTCAGGAAAGCTTCTTTCCATTCCGAAAAGCACTCCGATTTTTTTCATAAGCAAAATTTATAAGTGAAGTTTATGTTGCTATCAAATATATTTTTAACTGATTAATAAAACAAATATGTTTTTACAACTTCATGTTGTTTTATAAGTTTCTCACTATTTTTACTTTTATGAAAGATACAGTGACGTATGTTACTTTTGATATTTCCTCAAAATGGCTCCGCCGCGATGTTACAATAGATTGTTATCTTCCTGAAACTTTAGATGAAAACGTTAGTTTGCTTTTAATAAATGATGGGCAGGACCTTCGGAAATTTAATTTTGAAAATATACTTTCAGAGTTTAAAAGCAATGTGCAGCTATTATGTGTTGGAATTCATTGTGCGGTTGATAGAAAAAACGAATACGGAACAGCAAAAATATTAGACTACAAAGGCAGGGGAGCACGTGCCGAATTATATAACAAATTTGTTTTCCGCGAACTTATCCCGTTTCTGAGAATTAATTTTAAAATTTCAGTTTTTAAAGATAAAAGTTTTGCGGGTTTTTCGCTCGGCGGCTTATGCGCCCTTGATATTGTTTGGAATCATCCACATGAATTTTTAAATGTTGGAGTTTTTAGTGGCTCTCTTTGGTGGCGCGATAAATCGGCAGATGATCCGGATTTTAATGAAGACAGCGACAGGATAATGCACAGGCAAATAAGGGAAGGAGATTTTTTCCCCTGGCTTAAATTTTTCTTTGAAGTAGGAACTCTTGATGAAACCGCCGACCGCAATAATAACGGTATTATAGATTCTATTGATGATACTTTAAGTTTAATAGAAGAACTAAAACATAAAGGATATTCTTCCGATCATATAAAATATGTTGAACTTGCAGACGGCCGCCACGATGTGGAAACCTGGGCTAAGGCATTTCCTGACTTTCTTTCCTGGGCATATTTAAAATAATATTAACTACAAAAGTTGTTTATATCGTAATTAAAACTACATTTGTGGTAAATATGTATGTATGACACAAATGCAGATTGGTGAATTTGAAGAAATTGTGCTGTTGACAGTAGCCATACTAAACGGCAATGCTTATGGTGTAAGCATTATCGAGGAAATTGAAAGCAGATTAAAAAGGAAGGTATCGCTTGGAGCAATTCAAACAGTTTTAAAAAGGCTGGAGGATAAGAAATTTGTTACATCTGAATTTGGTGAAGCTACAAATGTGAGAGGAGGTAAGAGAAAGAGATTATATGAAATAACAACTTCGGGCAAGCAGGTTTTAAATCATATAAAAGCACAGAGAAATTCTTTATTTGATGCCATTCCTAAAATGGTTTTTAAATTTTGTTGATGAACAACAATCCTCCAAAAATCATGCTTTCATTTTTCAGATGGTATTGCAATCCTGAATATCGTGAGGAAATTGAAGGAGACCTTTTAGAAAAATACGATCATTATTCAAAAATTTACGGCCGCAAAAAAGCCGGTTTCCTTTTTTCAAAAGAGGTTATTTTATTATTCAGACCATCAATAATTCGTTTAAAAAATAAATCAATTAATATGACTTTACAAAACAGACGGTTAACTTATATTTTAGCAGGTGCTGCAATTCTTCTTTGTATTCCATTTATTGCAATGAAATTTACAAATGAAGTAAACTGGAATTTCTTTGATTTTCTGGTAGCCGGAATTTTATTATTTGGAACCGGTTTGGTACTTGAAATTATTCTTCGCAGAATTAAAACAAAACGTTCAAAAATTATTTTATCAGTGATTTTATTTCTGATTTTATTTTTGATTTGGGCAGAATTAGCGGTTGGAATTTTTGGAAGCCCGATTGCAGGAAATTAAAAAAAGGCTGTCATTTTTATGACAGCCTTTTTTTCTGAGGAAATAAATTCTTAGTTAAAAGAATATCTTAATCCTATCTGTCCTTGCCATCTTGAGCCAAATCCTGTAGTCCAAGGTTTACCTGAATTATAGTTGTAACCTTTTCCGGCATTAGGGCCGGAAGTACGGTTAACAGTGCTAAGAATTGAGAAGGCTTGATTGTTTACAAAATATTGACGTCCCCAATCTTTATTAAGAAGATTAGTAAGGTTGAACATATCTAAAGTGATTTGCAAATCATGCTTTTTATTTCCAACCATAACATAGAAATCTTGTGCAATACGGGCATTAACAACATGTTCCCATGGTGTAGTTCCACCATTTCTTTCGGCGTACTTACCTTTTCTGCGAGAAAGATATTTATCATTATCAATAAAATCCATAAAAGCCTGAGCCTGCTGAGCTGCAGTTTCTACCACAGCGCCTGCACTGTTTACTCTGTCTATAAAATGAATTTCATTCAAATTAGCAGGAACATAAATAAGATCATTGCCAAATCTACCGTCGCTGTTTAAATCACCATTAACAAGATAAGTGAATGGAGAACCTGATCTTCCTTCGTAGAAGAAGGAAATTGTAGTTTTGAAATGTTTTGCATATTCAAAGTTTGTAGAAACAACGCCTAAAATCCTGTGTTTTAATTCATAATTAGAAGTTGCAAGTTGAGGATTGTTAGGGTCGCCCACAACCTGTACAAATTCCCAGTTAGAAAAGGCAGTTGAGCTTGCACCACTGTTTACATCGGCAGCAGATTGGTAGTTATAGCTTGCTTGCGCAAAGAAATGCTTCCACGTTTTGTTGATGGTTGCACCAAGGTTTAAAGCATAACCTTTATTAGTATTGGTTATTAAAAGTGCATTTGTTATTTGTGGGTTTATCCTGCGGTCGTTAGTGCTTGAAGCAAAAGCAATCCTTTTATCAAACCCGTTATTGTAAGCGGGGTCAACCACACCAACAGCAGGTTTTAGGTTAACATCCTGATAAAGGATATTATTGATTGTTTTAGAGAACATAGCTTCAAGAGTTAAGTTGAAACCATTTGCTAATTTTTTATCAATACCTAAATTAAAACGTGCAACTTGAGGGATTTTAAAATCTTTGTCTATAATGTCAGCTTCAAAACTTGTTGAAGCTCCTGCTGCACCTATTGAACCTGCAGGAACATCGGGAGTAAATCCGTTTCCATCATTAACAGTATATGGAGGTGCAGTTGGTGTGTTATCAACCTGGCTTACTGTTTTCAACATTAAACCGGTATTTGCAAACTGGTTAGAAATCCAAACAAAGGGTACACGTCCTGTGAATATTCCGGCGCCACCTCTTACGATTGTTGTTCTGTCGCCATCAACATCGTAATTAAATCCAATTCTTGGAGCCCATAATAATTGTTTGTTTGGAACATTAGAAGTGTTATATAAGCCACCAAATGTGGAATCAACAATTTTATTATATGCAGGCTTGCTTTGAATTACAGGCATATCAGCTCTTAAACCAATTGTAAGCCTGAATTTAGGGCTGAATTGAATTTCATCTTGAACATAAAAACCTAATTGAGCAGCTTTAAAGTTTGCGCTCGGTAAAGGATTGGTTGAATCAGCAGAAGATGTGGCTTCGAACTGGCGTGGTGCATTTGCATAAAAATCTGATATACTTGCAAATCTCCATCTTCCATTCCTGTTGTTTATAAAAAGGTTATCAAACTTGAAGAATTCATTATGAGTACCAATTGTAAATGTGTTTTTTCCTTTAAAGATTTTTACATTATCAGTAACTTCTATAATATCCTGATCAAGGCGGTTAGCAGTTGAACTTCTTTCTGAACCAAACTGAATGGTACCACTTCCTTCACTAATTTCCACAGAAGGGAAGAACTCTCCGTTTGTAGAACGGAAATCGCGGATTTCATGGCGGCTAACAATTAAGTTATTAGTTACAGTATTGCTAAACCTGCTTCTCAATTCCGCAACGGTAATATTTTGTTGATTGTTAAATCTGTAACCATTGTTTCCCCATCTGAACAAAGATGTAGATCTGCTTATATTGTCATCAAAAGCTTTAATATAATTGTGACGCAGAGTTAAACGATGTTTATCAGTGATATTCCAGTCTATACGGCCAAAAATTTTATTGCTTTGGGTTTCTGCATTAAAAACACCATACGTGCCCGGGTCGTAGCCATATCTTTTAATAAGAGTATCAGCAATATCCTGAGCCTGCTGAGTAGTTAATACTGAACCATCTTCACCGGCATTATATAGAGTAGGCTGAGTTTTGCGGGCAAGTTCACCATTTACAAAGAAGAACAATTTGTTTTTAATAATCGGGCCACCAAGGCTTAAACCATATTGCTTATCATCAAACTTATCTGCTTTTTTATCAGTAACAGGGTCTTTACCTATTGTATTTTCATTTCTTAAATAATAATAAGCAGTTCCTTTAAGTTCATTCGTTCCCGATTTGGTAATTGCATTAACTCCACCTCCGGTGAAATTTCCGTAAGAAACATCATAAGGAGCAAGTACTACCTGAATTTCCTGAATAGCATCTAAAGAAATAGGTGTAGTATTAGCTTGTCCTCCCGGAGTTCCTGAACTTGCCAAACCAAATACATCATTATTAACAGCACCGTCAATTGTAATATTGTTATAACGGTTGCTCATGCCACCAAAAGATGTACCTGTAGTGGTGTTAGCTTGCGGAGTAAGTTTTGTAAAATCTGCAAGGCTTCTTGAAAGGGTAGGAATAGAGTTCAATTGTTCCTGACTGATGTTTGTAGAAGCACCTGTTTTTCTCCTTGCAGGAGGAATACGCAATGTTCCGCTAACTACTACAGTTGATAATTCTGTAGCAGAAGATTGTAAAGATGCGTCATAGCGTACGGTTTCACCTAAAGGTAAGGTTAAACCTTCTTGAGAGAAGGGGCTGTAACCAACAAAAGTTACGGTTACTTTATAAGGCCCACCCGGCACCATATTAACAATATCGTATCGGCCGTCTTTCCGGCTTACTGTACGGTAAACTGTACCTGTAGGGACATGCAGAGCTTCAACAGAACTTCCCTGTAAAGGTGTACCTTCCGTTGATCTAACATAACCCGACAAAGAACTTGTTGTTACCTGTGCTTTCATTATAAACGGCAATGCCATTAATAACGCCAAAAGGGGTAAGAATTTTTTCATATGCATTAAGTTAGTTTAACAACGCAAAGAAAAACAATAATCTCATAACGAACACTATCTTTTATTAACAAATTGTTAGGAATAGTACAAATTCAATATTATTAGTTGGTAATAAAGCATATCAGTACCTTTGCATGCAAATTTTCCGTATATGCTTGATAGAATTGAGGATGCTGTAGAAGATATAAAAAAAGGTAAGCTTGTAATTGTAGTAGATGATGAGGACAGAGAGAATGAGGGTGATTTTATAACTGCCGCAGAAAATGCCACACCGGAGATTATTAATTTTATGAGCACTCATGGCCGGGGCTTAATTTGTGCTGCAATCACTTCTCAGCGTTGCCGCGAATTAGACCTTCAACCGATGGTTGCAGACAATACCTCCCTACATGAAACTGCCTTTACAGTAAGCATTGACCTCCTGGGAAAAGGCTGTACTACCGGAATTTCTGCTTACGACAGGTCTATGACAGTTAAAGCATTAGTTGACGAGACGGCAAAACCTTCAGATTTTGGAAGGCCGGGTCATATATTTCCGCTGAAAGCGATGGATGGCGGCGTATTAAGAAGAGCCGGACATACCGAAGCTGCTATTGACCTTCCGCGGTTAGCGGGTATGGCCCCGGCAGGAGTTTTAGTGGAAATTATGAATGAGGATGGCTCTATGGCACGCCTTGATGACTTAAAACTTATTGCTAAAAAATTTGATTTAAAGATAATTTCAATTAAAGATTTAATTGAATACCGCCTGAAACAAGAATCTTTAATAGAGGAGGAGGTGAGGGTGAAAATGCCAACTCATTATGGCGTGTTTGAACTAATTGCATTCCGGCAGATAAATACAAATGAAATTCACATGGCCCTTAAAAAAGGTGAATGGAAGAAAGATGAATCGGTTTTAGTAAGGGTTCACAGTAGTTGTATGACGGGCGATATTTTGGGTTCCTTAAGATGTGATTGCGGTGAGCAACTTCATGCAGCAATGAAAATGATTGAAGATGAAGGAAAGGGTGTTGTTTTATATATGAACCAGGAAGGCAGGGGCATTGGTTTATTAAATAAATTAAAGGCATACAAACTACAGGAAGAAGGTTTAGATACAGTTGAGGCTAATATTGAATTGGGTTTTGCACCAGATCAAAGAGACTATGGCGTGGGAGCACAAATACTAAGGAGCCTTGGAATTTCTAAAATGAAACTTATAAGTAACAATCCTAAAAAGAGAGCAGGTTTATTAGGCTATGGGCTTGAAGTAACCGAATCTGTTGCTATAGAAATGTACCCTAATATCCACAACGAAAAATATCTTAAAACCAAACGTGATAAGTTGGGGCACGATATAATGAACATGGTTAAAAAGTAAATTATTATTTCGTTTTTTTCCTGATAAAATTATTTGGAATAATTGAAACTTCTATTTACATCCTGATTAAAAACTTTAGTATAATTTGAAGTTAAGAAATGCATTCGTTTGCAGCAAAACGTTTGTGGCTTGCAGTAAGTAAACGTTCATTTATTTTTTAATTTCCCTTCGCTCTTTTGCAAGCTCGGCAATTTTTTTTCTGCTTTTAAAGATGTCTGTTAACCTGTCAAAATCTTTTCGGTAAGAAAGTTGAATCCCCGACCTGTTGCGTTGCCCTACGGTTAAGTCGAGGCTTGTTCTGTTAAAACCAACAACTCTTAACGATCCATCTTTGTTTAATAGCCATTCGATGCTTATATCAGGAGTTATCAATCCTTTACGTGCAAGTTGCAATACTGCCGCATTATTATAATCAATATTTCCACCTACTAAAACCACCAGCCTCTTTGAAATAAGAAATTTCAAGCCTGCTCTAACATTTGCCTGCAACTGGCTTGCAGCTGATTGAAGGTTTACAGAAGGATTTATATCAACATACGATGAAATTACGCCGTTCGTTGCTTTTTCAAGTTCCTTGTTAAATATATTCGTTAGCCAACCACTTACTACACCACCAACTGTGCTGGCTGCAATAGCAAGTGTATTTTCTGCTGATAAAAACGATTCGCTGCCACTAATAAACGAGTTGAACAACAACAAACTTGCAACCTGCTTATTCATCTCTGCTTTATCATTTTGAAAATCTGCTAACTTTTTTACTGCTATATAATCATTTTTTATTTCACTTTTTTCTGGTAGGCTAAAGGAAAATTCAATTACCGGTTGATGCAAAACTCCCGTAAGGTGCGAAATTATTGTTATGTCTTCTTTTTGTTTAAAGCCTCCGGCAGATGCTATGGAACTTACATCCACATTTTTAGCAACATATTCCGCAACTATGTCTATTGTTGCTTCGTAAGGATCGCCGTTCCATGTAATTGTACCGCGGCTCAGTGTAAAGGGCTTTTTAAAAAATGTTTGAAAATTAAAAGTGTATTCACCTTTTGTTAAATCATAACGGCCTCTAATGCTTAGTGGCTCTTTTGTTCCAACCCGTATGTTTATATTTCCATTTCCTTGGCCTTTTATAACATCTCCTGTTGTTTCATCAAGTATTACATCAATTTTACAAGCCGGATTTGCAATTATATTTAAGTTCACAAGTATGTTGGCAAGTTCAGATGTCCGCTGGGCTTCCATCAGTTCACCAAACTGAATAAACTCAATATAATCAATTGCATTGCTTTCTTTTGTTGCTCCTGTTGGTAAATAAATATGACTTGAATCTAGGCTGCTTGGCTGGCCGTCTATATTTAGCAACATATCTGTAATTGGGCCGTTTAGCGACATTACACCATAACCGGTAACATTTCCATAAAATTGATTATTATCTGCCTTTGTTGTATTTAGAAGGATCATTCTTTGAGTTTCAAATCTTAAATTTTCAAATGAAAATTTTTGAAAGAAAGTATGATGCATTTTTCCTGAAACAACGCCTTCATTATTCAGAGTGTCTGTAATTTTCATTTTACCAAGATCTATTTCATCTTCCCTGAAAATTATTGTTTCATTTTTTATGAGATACTTCACTTTTGTATAATCAACTAAAATTTCAGCACTGTCAATTGTTGCCTGGCCTGTTAATTTTAAATGTGAAGTAGGCCCGCTAACGCGGAGATTGCTTGTCGCCATTCCTGAGATAGTTTTAAAAACACTACCAAGGTAGGGCTCAAGAATATTTAGGTTTATCTTTTCTGCCTGAAGGTCAATCACAAGATTGTTTACAGA
>JAFDXB010000007.1 GCA_018268175.1 Bacteroidota bacterium
CATTCGTTTTCAAAAGCAAGGATGCAAAAGTAAAAATCCCATACTTTATCGGCTTATTTGTTTTGGCAATTATTGTAAATACTTACATAAATGGCATTTCAAAAATCAGCCCTTATATTGTTGAAATATCAAAAGCAGGATTAAAACTTACATTATTTTTAATAGGCACAGGTCTGTCGTCCAAACTTCTTAAATCAGTTGGCTTATCACCGGTTATTCAAGGATTATTATTATGGTGTATTATTTCAATCGCCTCTTTGCTGTCTATAATGTATCTTTAAAAAAAATGAAAATTATGTTAAGGCTGTGCTTTTTTTTCTCTTTTGCTTTTTTCATATCATCAGCTTTAGCACAGCAAAATGCGAATTCAAAACTATTTGTTCTTGGTGAAATTCAAAATCTCAATTCTCAAATACTAAAAGAAAATCGGATTTTGAATATCTATCTTCCTGAAGGTTATAACCGTGCTGATACAGTTAAATACCCCGTTATTTATTTACTTGATGGATCTGCAGATGAAGATTTTATTCACATAGCCGGCTTGCTTCAGTTTTGTAATTTTGAATGGGTAAATATTTGGCCAAAATCAATTCTGGTGGGTATTGCATCAGTAAACAGGCGAAGAGATTTTACATTCCCGACTTCTATTTCATCAGATAAAACTAAATATCCCGAATCAGGAAATTCCTCAAAATTTATATCATTTATAGAGAATGAATTGCAGCCATTTATTAATTCAAAATATAACACATCAAAAATCAAAACTATAATTGGCCAATCTCTTGGAGGCTTGCTTGCAACTGAAATTTTATTAAAGAAGCCGTTTTTATTTAATAACTATATTGTTGTAAGCCCTAGTATTTGGTGGAACAATGGATCAATTTTAAATACTCCAACCGACTCGGTTAATTTTAGATCTGTTAATGTATTTGTAGCAGTTGGAAAAGAAGGGTTAACGCCTACGGCTGAACCGAGAGTAATGGAAGTTGATGCCAACCTTCTTGTTGAAAAACTAAGGCATCTTAAAGCAAATGTAATTTTCGATTTTTTGCCACAGGAAGATCACGCTACAATTATGCATCAGGCCGTTTTCAATGCCTTTAAACAATTATCAAAATTTCAATAAAATGTCTAAATCACAAATGTTCAGTCCCTGGCATAATGTTTCTCCCGGAGAAAGCATTCCGGAGATTGTAAATGCAATAATTGAAATACCCAAAGGAACTAAAGCAAAATATGAACTTGATAAGGAAAGTGGGTTACTAAAGCTTGACAGAGTTTTATACTCATCAGTATATTATCCGGCAAATTATGGGTTCATACCGCAAACCTATGGTGATGACAATGATCCATTGGATATTTTGGTTTTAGCACAAATTGAAGTTGTACCTCTTTGCATTGTGCCTGCAAAAGTTATTGGAGTAATGCGGATGCTCGACAATGGTGAATCAGACGATAAGATTATTGCGGTTGCCCACGGCGATCAGAGTGTGAACCATGTGAATGATATTTCACAACTGCCAATGCATTTTATAAGTGAATTGCGGAACTTTTTTGAAGACTATAAAAAACTTGAAAAAAAGACTGTTGTGGTTGAGGAGTTTTTTAATAAAGATGTTGCGACAAAAATAATTGAAGAAAGTTTTAAAATGTACCGGAATAAGTTCAATAAATAAATTAAGCAATTCAATATACTTTACTGTCGAACCCCTGAATTGTTTTATTATGGTGTTAAACTCGGTTCTTTTATAGTATTTCCCATATCTACCTTAATTTATTAGTGGTTCAAAATCCGGTAATGGTTTTTAAGTGATTTGTTTTGCAACCAAAACAAAAAGACAAATTACAGCAGTAGCCATTCCTCCGAAGGTTATCCATAATAATGCTTTTGATAATTTTCCGCTTTTATGCTCACCCATAATTTTTTTATTAGAACTCAATTTGATGATAAAGAAAATCAATGGAACCGCCGCAATACCATTAAGTACAGCAGAATATATAAGAGCTTTAACCGGATTAATGCCAACAAAGTTTATTGTTAATCCTATTATTGTTGCAATAGTTATAATGCCATAAAATCCATGTGCTTTTTTTAATTTTAAATTTAATCCGGAGTCCCAGCTTAATGCTTCTGAAACTGCATAAGCAGCAGAGCTTGAAAGAACCGGGATTGCCAAAAACCCCAAACCGATAATTCCAATAGCAAAAATTATTTTGGAAATTAACCCCGCATAGGGGAAAGATTGAACCAAAGGTTCTAAAGCCTGAGCAGCATCGGCCGCTGAGGCTACGTCATTTATTCCGCCTCTGTGTAAAACTGCGCCTGCCACCACCATAATGCTCCAGGTGCTAAATTCAGAAATAACCATTCCTGAAGCATTATCAAACTGCATTTTTTTAATCAGCGGCTTCCTGATTCGCATACCGGAAATACGAAAAATGTTTTTTGATTTTAATTCTTCTACCTCTTGTGAAGCTTCCCAAAAAAACATATATGGTGAAATTGTTGTTCCCAGAACGCCGGTTATAATAAACAAAAATTCAAAACTGAATTCAAAATGTGGGATTATAGTGGCCGTAATTATTTCCTTCCATGGGAGATCTAAAATTATTAATGTAAGCGGATAAGATAAAAGGGATAATGCAAGCCATTTTAAAATTCTTGAATAAACATCATAGCTTGTAAATATTTCTAAAATTAAAATGAAAGCAGTAAAGAGTAAAGTATAAACTGCAATGGGAATAGGTAAAACCAAATTAGCTGCGGCAGCCATTGCCCCAATATCTGCACCAATATTAATTGTGTTTGCAACTACAACTAAACCAACAACAGAATATAAAATTGGTTTATTGTAATTTTCTTTTATCACCGCAGCAATACCTTTGCCGGTAACAAGCCCAATTCTTGCGCATGCTTCCTGAATTCCTATCATTAATGGCAGCATCCATAAGGCTGTCCATAATTGGCCAAACCCAAATTGTGCGCCTGTTTGAGAATATGTTGCAATACCTGATGGGTCGTCGTCTGCAGCACCGGTAACTAACCCCGGCCCTAGTGCTTTGAAAAAACGTGATAATTTATTTCTGTTTCGTCTTTTCAATCTGTGATTAAATTTGTTCCTACAATTTATTATAAATAAATATAAATATGAATTCAAAATTAAAATTGCAGATTGAAACTCTTGAAAAAAGATTTAGTAAAAACATGTTCCGCCATAAAAATATTAAGTGGGAATTGGTTTATGAAAGGCTTCTGAAAAATGAAAAATTGGTGTCAACCATTCTTCAAATGGAAGAAACAGGAGGTGAGCCTGACGTTGTAGAGTTTACAAAAACATCTGATGTTATTTTTTGTGACTGTAGTGAACAATCGCCAGCAGGCAGAAGAAGTTGGTGTTACGACGATGAGGCTTTACAATCCCGTAAAGCAAATAAACCTTCCGGCAGCGCCGCAGATTATTGTAACTCAATAGGAGCTGAACTATTAACCGAAGAGCAATATTTAAAGTTGCAAACGTTCGGTTCCTTTGATACTAAAACTTCAAGCTGGCTTTATACGCCATCAGAAGTCCGTTTGAAAGGAGGAGCAATTTTTGGTGATAACAGATTCGGAAGGACTTTTATATATCACAATGGCGCTGAATCATATTATGCAGCGAGAGGTTGCAGGCTTACTGTTACACTAAAGGTATGATTGCTATCAAATTATAATTGATAAGCCTCATTAATTACAAAAAATCCATTTTATAAATTTGCTGTAAAAATTATGGTTCACTATGTTTCACCCGAAGATGCTATAAAAGAAATACAGAGTGGCAACAGGGTTTTTATTCATGGTTCGGCATGCACTCCCAATTTTATGATTGACGAACTTGCCAGTCAGGCTTCAAGATTGCAAAATGTAGAAATAGTTTCTATTACACTTCAGGGAAATGTAGAAGTAGCAAAACCTGAATATAAAAATAGTTTTCATATTAATTCATTGTTTACATCGGCGCCTGTTAGAGATGCTGTTAATTCCGACAGGGGAGATTTTGTCCCTGTATTTTTAAGTGAAATACCAATCCTTTTTAAAAATAATATTTTACCATTAGATGTTGCTTTAGTTACAGTTTCTCCGCCAGACAACCATGGCTATTGCAGCTTAGGCACATCCGTTGATATTGCTCGTTCTGCAGTTGACTCTGCAAAATTGGTAATTGCAGTTGTTAACCCAAATATGCCCAGAACCCATGGTGATGGTATGGTGCATACCGACAGGATAGACAAATTTGTTTTTTCTGATCGCGAATTGCTTACAATAGATTATGCTTCTAAAGTTGGTGAGGATGAACGCAAAATCGGTAAAAATGTGGCAGAATTAATTGATGACAAATCAACTCTCCAAATGGGAATAGGTACAATTCCGGATGCAGTGTTGAAATGCTTGCACAATCACAAAGATCTTGGTATTCATACAGAAATGTTGTCTGATGGTGTAATAGACCTAATTTTAAATGATGTAGTAAATAATAAGTTTAAAGGCACTCATCTTAATCGTACTATCACAAGTTTTTGTTTCGGAACAAAAAAGTTGTACGATTTTGTAGATGATAATCCTTCAATAGCATTCATGGATGTTCAGGATGTAAATTATCCGATAAATATTATGAGGAACAAAAAAATGCATGCTATTAATTCAGCAATTGAAATTGATTTAACTGGACAGGTTTGCGCTGATTCAATCGGAACCTACCAGTACAGCGGCATTGGCGGCCAAATGGATTTTATGCGGGGCGCTGCTTTAAGCGAAGGTGGTAAACCAATAGTTGCACTTACATCCAGAACTAAAAAGGGAATTCCAAGGATTGTTCCTTTTCTAAAACAGGGAGCCGGCGTAGTTACCACACGTGGCCATATTCATTATATATGTACTGAATTTGGTGTTGCATATCTTTATGGCAAAAATTTAAGGCAAAGAGCAAAGGAGTTGATTTCTATTGCTCATCCTGATGATCGCGAAATGCTTGACAGGGCAGCCTTTGAAAGATTTAAAAGTTAAATTAATTATTTTAGGAAATGAATATTTTATTTATCGCCAAACATGGCGATGCAAATGCAGTTCTGGCTTTTGAATACCTTAAAATTTATTTTCCTGAATCAAAAGCTGTTTTTGGTAAACGCTACTCGGAAATACCTGAAGATATATTTGAATGGAAAGGTGATTACATTTTCTCCTATCTTTCTCCCTGGATAATCCCGGATAAAATTTTAAATAATGCCTCAAAAGTCTCAATAAACTGGCATCCCGGGCCACCGGAATACCCGGGAATAGGCTGTACGAATTTCGCAATTTACAATAACGAAAAAACCTTCGGAATCACTTGTCACGAAATGCTCCCAAAAGTTGATACAGGCAAAATAATTGAAGTAAGGAATTTTGATATCTTAGAAAATGATACTGTTT
The DNA here is from genome assembly GCA_018268175.1 of Bacteroidota bacterium. Lineage (GTDB taxonomy): Bacteria > Bacteroidota > Bacteroidia > Chitinophagales > Chitinophagaceae > Ferruginibacter. Next base: position 5,447 of record JAFDXB010000007.1, read on the forward strand.
TCTCTATTACACAAAAATGCTATGCACTAATTCAATATTCATTTTTTCATATTGTTGATAAAATTTATTCTAAATCAGAATTAGAATATAGTGGCCACACCTGGCAAAGAATTCCATACAAAAGGAACGAACTTAATGAACTTTGCCGCTTGACTTTGGATATGGATAAGAAAGAAATAGACAGAAGAATTAAAGCTACTACATACGATAAGCCTTGGGCTTATATTGAACATAACGGCAGGAAATTTTTTATTAGAGATTGATTTTTTTATGCTATCCCATCCAATAAAAAAAGGTTGTTTCCACAAAGAAACAACCTAATATATATAGAGTAATAATTGTTATTCTTTAATTTCTCTCAGCATATTTTCACACGCTTCAAGTTTGAATTCTCCTTCCCTTAGCAATAAGTTCATCAAGCCTCTGTCAATCTCTATCTTATATTTATAAATCCCGGCTTTTAAAGCAAACCAACATTCTTCCTTGCGGCTGATGACCTTCATTGTAAAAGGAGATTCCTCATAAGAATCACCTGAACGGCGATAAATTGATATCACCAGGCTTTGATCTGTGCTATTTAGAAAGCAAAGGTCGCTTTGCTGTTTTAAATAACAGTTTTCACTTGAAAGTTCCTTTTTACTGCTTACTTCAACCTGTTTATCCGCAGCTTTACGTTTAGGCATTTTTATTACTTTAATCAGTTCTATTAATGCCCGGCCTCCTTCAACTATAGTTGAGCCTACATTACTTTGAGCTGAGAGTCTTCTGCAACAAAGCATAATTAAAAGTATTAACACAACAGTTTTCATTCGCCTCAGTTACCTGAAACAAATTTGAGGGCAACCTGATGAATTTCAATTTTTTTATCTCAATACTTTATGGCTTACGAGCAATATTTTATTGCGCAAATTGATTTTTAAATCAAGATATAACGGTAAAAAAACCTGCTTATTTAGGTTATTTAACCATATAAATAAATTCCCGGCTTTTTATATTTATTTAAATTTTTTTTTATGCTGTCATCAGAAGTTTTAAGCAGAAATTTAAAAATATTAAGAGCAAAGGAAGGGTTGTCGCAAAAAGGGCTTGCAAGAATGTGCCGGCTTTCTCAGTTTCAAATAAGCAAACTGGAAAACAATAATTACCGCAATGGTAATATTCCTCCTGTGGTATTGCGAAAATTAAAAGATAGTATTTCATTTGATATATTATGCAATTCAGCTATTGCTGATGAAATGCTCGCCTTTCAAATAAATGAGGCAATTCAAATGCTACAGAAAATTGACTCTACACTAAAAAAATCATTTACATAAGTAAATTATTAGCTTGATTATTGATTGCATGGTATAAATGATCCCAAAATTTACTCCTGCACAATATAATGTTCACTATCCGGCGGACAGGAAATTTGTAATTCAATTTAGTAAGAGAGCGGTTTTGGCAGTTTTCGGAATAGTGTTTTTCACTTTTGGCATTGCATGGATTCAGTACCTTATTTTTGGTTTGCCGGCCGACCCTTCCCTTAAACTTATAAATGATAAAACTGCGCCATTAGGTTTTCCGCTGTGGTTAATTTTTTGTCATTGGATGAATTTTTTTCTGCTAACAATTTTATTGCGAAGCGGCCTTTCCATACTTTTCGATCACCCGAGGTTGTATTGGCGTGCAGACAGTAAACCCGGTTCTGAATGGTTAAAGTTTACCAATAAAAAAGTTTCTGAAAATGAATATTGGACGGCAAAGGATGATGCCCGCTATCTTAATCCCGTAATTGGTTTGCCTGGATACAGGCATTCGGTTGGTATAGCAAGAAGCTGGCATTTTATTTATGTCCCTCTCTTTATAATTACCGGTATTTTTTTTATTTCAATGCTGTTTTTAACTGATTATTGGAGAAGGGTTGTGCCATCTTCGTTTCAGGTAATACCTGATGCCTGGAAAATATTTGTGCATTATGCAACTTTTAATTTACCGGTAGAATTAAATGGGTATTATCAATACAATGCTTTGCAGAAGTTGTCGTATTTCGGTGTAATTTTTTTTATAGCACCAATATCAATACTTACAGGTTTATGTATGGCTCCTTCTGTGGCAAACAGGTTTCCATGGTTTCCTAAAATTTTCGGCGGAAGGCAGGGAGCAAGATCTGTTCATTTTCTTGCTATGCTTTCATTTTTATTTTTTATTATAATTCATGTTAGCCTTGTTTGTATAACCGGTTTTAAAAAAAATATTAATCACATTACAATTAATAGCGACAGTGAATCTGATATTTTGGGTATGATTATTTTTTTTATAATTATTCTTTTTGTTGTAGGCTTTTCTTTTTTTGCGCACTTTATTTCCTGGCGCAAGCCAAGAATATTGCAAAAGATAAGTGCTGCCGTAAACGGGAATGTCAGGCGTATAACAATTAATAAACTGAAGCCGCAAAAGTTCTTCACTAAAAGTGATATATCATCTTATTTTTGGACAAACGGAAAAATTCCGCAAAGCGATACATGGAAAGAACTTGCTTCTAATGATTTTAAAGATTACAAACTTGAAATTTCAGGGATGGTAAAAAATGAGATTGAATTTTCTCTTGAGGAATTAAAAAATCTTGGTAAGGAACAAAATATTACAATGCACCACTGTATTCAGGGATGGACAGGTGTTGCAGAGTGGGGTGGAGTTGCATTAAAAAAAATTATTGATATTGTTGAACCACTCGAATCAGCAGATACAGTTGTTTTTTATTCTTTTGGAGAAGGCCTGTATGGCGGAAAATATTACGATACTCACACACTTGAAAATTGTTTAAAGCCACAATCTATTCTTGCATGGGAAATGAATTACAAACCTTTGCCGGTGGAATATGGCGCACCGTTAAGATTAAGAATTGAAAACCAACTCGGATATAAAATGGTAAAGTGGATACAAAAAATTGAATTCGTTTCATCGCATAAAGTGGTTGGTAAAGGTTTTGGAGGTAAAAATGAAGATGATGAATACTATGATCTGATTGCAAATATTTAAGTATATTAAACAGCTGAAATTTTCTCAATATTCATTAAAAGAGAAATATCAATTTCTAAACAAAACACGACAAAAATGGACATAGACAAAATAGAAAATATTAAAATCAGGCCTCTGGCTCTAAGCGATTATGATACATTGAAAGAAGCAATGATTGAATCATATATTACAATGCCGGGTTCTTATTGGAGGCAGGAACAAATAAATGCGTTAATTACAAAATTTCCCGAAGGGCAGGTGGTTATGGAGGTGAATGGTGAAATGGCAGGCTGCGCCTTATCTATAATTGTTGATTATAAAAAATTTGAACGGGCACACACTTACCGCGATGTTACCGGGAACTATACTTTTAATACTCATAATTCTCATGGAGATATTCTTTACGGAATTGATGTTTTTATAAAACCTAAATACCGCGGATTAAGATTAGGGCGAAGGCTTTATGATTTCAGAAAAGATCTTTGCGAAAAATTAAATTTAAAAGGCATTGTTTTCGGTGGAAGAATTCCGGGTTACCACAAATATGCTGATGAACTTACACCGAAGCAGTATATTGAAAAGGTAAAGCTGAAAGAAATTCACGATCCTATATTAAACTTTCAAATGTCAAATGATTTTCACCCAGTAAAAATTTTAAAAGGTTATTTGGAAAATGATAAAGCTTCAAATGAGTTTGCAGTTTTACTTGAATGGGATAACATTTATTACGAAGAAGAACATTCAAACACTGAAATAAAGAAAACTGATGTAAGATTAGGTTTAATTCAATGGCAGATGCGGACCTATAAGGATTTTGATGATTTGGTACAACAAATTGAGTTCTTCGTTGATGCTGTATCGGGCTACAAGGCAGACTTTGCATTATTTCCTGAATTTTTTAATGCGCCTTTAATGGCCAGAAATAACCATCTGCCGGAGGCGGCAGCAATACGTGAACTTGCATCACATACAGATGAACTTGTAAGAAAGTTTTCTGAACTTGCTATTTCATACAACATAAATATTATTACAGGCAGTATGCCTGAATTGAGAAATGATAAGCTTTATAATGTTGGCCATTTATGCAGAAGGAACGGCAGTATTGAAAAGTATGAAAAGATTCATGTTACGCCCGATGAAGCAAAGGTTTGGGGAATGCAAGGCGGAAGTAAATTACAAACTTTTGACACCGATTGCGGCAAAATAGGTATCCTCATTTGTTACGATTCTGAGTTTCCGGAATTATCACGTTTGCTTGCAGATCAGGGAATGAATATTTTATTTGTGCCATTTTTAACAGATACTCAAAATGCTTATTCACGGGTGCGACATTGTGCTCAGGCAAGGGCAATTGAAAATGAATGTTACGTTGCAATTGCAGGAAGCGTGGGCAACTTGCCAAAAGTTCATAATATGGATATTCAATATGCTCAATCGGTTGTGTTTACACCTTGCGATTTTGCTTTTCCTTCTAATGGAATTAAGGCTGAGGCAACACCTAATGCTGAAATGATTCTTATTGCTGATGTAAACATCGAACTGCTTCGTGAACTGCATGAATTTGGAAGCGTTAGAAATCTTAAAGACAGGAGAAAGGATTTGTTTGAACTCAAAAAAATCGTAAATTAATTTTAATTAATTATGCTCCTTATCAAATATCTTTTAATGTTCATTATTTTCAGCGATAGCGAGAAGCCTCCCAGGCTTACCGTTACTGTTGATAATATTAATAACATTGAAGGGGTGATTAGGTTGGCAGTATTTAAAAACGACGGGAACTTTTTAAAAAAAGGAATGGCTTATAAACGTTACGTTATTAAAGTAAATTCAAAAAGAGAAACAGTTGTAATTGGAGATTTACCGCCCGGCACTTATGCTATTTCTTTATATCATGATAAAAATTCTGACGGTAATTTAAATTTAAATGCCCTCGGTTTACCAAAAGAACCTTATGCTTTCTCTAATAACTTCCGCCCCAAATTAGCCGCACCTCAGTTCTCAGATTGTAAATTTGATTTTGTAAGTGACAAGAAAATTACAATCTCTCTTCTTAAGTAAAATTACTTAGTCATAAAAACAATCTTTTATCAAGTTTGCATTTTTCAGTTTAAATTATTTTATTAGTAATATTTCACTACTTATATTTAATATGTAAGATTAAACTTTACTGCTTAATAGGATAATTACCTTGTAATGAAACTTAGATCCGGGCTTATTTCTTCAATTGCTTCTCTAACAATTTTTGCAATTGCAATAATAGTTATTGTAACATATATAATTGACAAATCGGTGTTTGCACGCGGGCTTCCCGGAATTTATAATTTAAAAATTAACACTGCAGTTTGTTTTCTTTTATCGTCGTTTTCTCTTTTTATTTTTAACAGTAAATCACCTTCAAAAAGTTTTTTATTCAGTGCCTATATTTCAAGTTTCCTTGTTATTTCATTTGCATTGTTGAACCTTAGTCAATACCTGTTTAATTATGATTTAGGAATAGATAATTTTTTAGCCGGCCCATTATATTCACCTACGGGACAGGTAAGTATGAGGACTTATTTTTCTACCAGCCTCTTTTTTGTTTTTTTTAATTTAATAATTTTAGTTCTTCGAAGGCCGGGGTTCAAAGATTTTATTGTTTCGTCAAGCTTATTATTTTGTATCATTCTTTCCACATATTTTATTCTCTATTTTGCCAAATTGCATTTCAGCAATTTTGGAATGTTTTTTAAATCTGCTTTGAATACAAGCCTGATGTTCATTGTGTTATTTTTTGGAGTTTTTTCAAGCAGGCATCTTGCAAGTTTAAAAATGTCTTTTTTTAGAAGAATATCTGCTTATTTTCTCTTTATTTTTTTAGTCTTGTGTGTAGTTTTTGTATCTATTAAAGAAACAAATTCAGATACAATAAGCATTGCAACAAAAATTGACCATCACAATGAACTTGTACTAAAATCTCTTAGTGTTTTTAAATTAACGCGTGAATTAGTTGGAGAGTCAAGGGTTTATGTTATTTCTGGTGAACAGAAATATTTAAACCAATACAATAACAAGATAAAAGTGATACAAAAGCGGTTAAATGATTTGGAAAATTTTACTGCGTCTGATACTGAATTAAACTCCTTAGTTCACTCCCTTGAAAAAGTAGTTCTAAATAACATTAATATTAGAAATAAAATTAACTCTTCAATCGAAGAAAAAGGATTTAACAAAGATGTGGTAACCGGAGAGGTAATGCCAAGCCAGTTAGCTTTGCGTGATTTAAATAATGTTGTAAATAAAATTGAAACAATTCAGGCTCGCCGCCTTGCGGATCTTAAATATAAATTTAATCAAAGTGTTAGAGAATCGTCAAAGGTTACTTTTTTATTTCAGATGCTCATAATTCTTTTATTGATAATTGCATTTGCAACAATTTACAATAATGCTGTAAAAATTAAAGAAGCAAAAGATAAAATAACATCCCAAAATATTTTCCTTGAAAGCATTCTTGAGAATATTCCTAATATGCTTTTTGTAAAAAAGGCTGAAGATTTAAGAATGACAATCTTCAATAAAGCCGGCGAAAATATATTAGGGATTTCAAGAACTGACCTCATCGGGAAAAATGATTATGACCTTTTTCCCCCGGAACAAGCATCATATTTTATTTCTTCTGATAAAAAGGTGTTAGCACAAAATGGAGCGGTAGATTTTCCTGAAGAAGTTATTCAAACAAAAGAAGGCACAAAATGGCTTCATACTCGCAAAGTTCCTGTAAAAGATGATTCGGGAAAAACGGCTTACATTCTTGGAATCTCTGAAGATATTACTCAGAAAAAAATTGCAGGCGATAAATTAAAAAAAGCATCTGAAGAAATATTTGACCTCTATAACAATGCGCCTTGCGGTTATCATTCAATTGATGCAAACTTTTTGTTTGTAGCTATTAATGATACTGAATTAAAATGGCTTGGTTATAACAGAGAGGAAATTCTTGGAAAATCAATTGAATCTGTGTTAACTCCGGAAAGTGCAAAGATTTTTGCCGGTAATTTCGAAAATTTTAAATTAGAAGGGATTGCTTTAAATATGGAATTGGAAATGATTCGAAAAGATGGTTCAATTCTGCCTGTATTGTTAAGCGCATCAGCAATTTATAATAAACATGGAGAATTCTTACGCACACGCTCTACAGTTTTAGATTTTACGGAATTAAAGAAATTAAATGATGAAATTCTGAAATTTAACAGCGAACTTGAAACTAAAGTAAAAGAAAAAACTGCTGATTTAAAACGTTCAAATGAAGAATTAGAGCGATTTGCTTATGTGGCCTCCCACGATTTGCAGGAACCTTTACGAATGGTGAGTTCTTTTCTTAATCTGCTTGAAAAACGCCTTGAAGGAAAACTTGATGATACAGATAAAAAATATATTCAATTTGCAACTGATGGCGCTTTAAGAATGAAAGAACTTATCCAAAATTTACTTGAATATTCAAGAGTTGGAAATGATAATTTGAATATTAATAAAGTTGATATTAATTTATTAGTTCAAAAAGTTTTAAGTTTATATAATAATGAAAGCCACAATGATGCAATTATGGCTGAAATTGAAAAGTTGCCGGTTATTAAAGGTAATCCAAGTCAACTGTACCAGTTGTTTCAAAATCTTATCGGCAATGCCGTTAAGTATAAAAATGGTTCAGTATTAAAACTTAATATTGGTTGCATAGAAAAAAATGACCACTTTGAGTTTTTTGTAAAGGATAATGGCGTTGGAATTGATAGTAAATATTTTGAACAAATATTTATTATTTTTAAACGTTTGCATAACCGGGCAGACTATGAAGGAACAGGAGTGGGGCTTTCTATTTGCAAAAAAATAGTTCAGGCACATGGTGGAAACATTTGGGTTGAATCTGAAAGTGGAAAAGGAAGCACTTTTTTCTTCACTATAGCTAAAAATATATGAACAGAAACTGTCACATATTACTTGTAGAAGACAACGAAGGCGATATTATTCTTACACTTGAAGCTTTCAAGGATGTTAAGATGATAAATTCAATTGACGTTGTCAGAGACGGCGAACGTGCTCTGAGGTATCTCGCAAAACAATCTGAATACAGCAATGCAATAACACCTGATTTAATTTTACTTGATATTAACCTCCCAAAACTAGATGGTATTGAAGTGCTTCAAAATGTTAAAGAAGATCCAAAACTGAGCCTCATACCGGTAATTGTTCTTACAACTTCAAATGATAAACGCGATATTTTTGACTCCTACAAAGCTCATGCAAACTGCTTTATAACAAAGCCTGTTAATTATTCAAATTTTACTGAAGTTATTAAAACACTCAAAGATTTTTGGATTAATATTGCTCAGCTTCCCAAAATTAATTTTTCAGTTTAATTAACTGATTAATATCATCGGCTTTTATATTCAAATGTCGGAATTTTGCTTTCTAAATTCTGGCATATGTTTTTTCAACACATTTACGATAAAACCCTTGCGCAGGCAAGTTATATTATTGGCTGCCAAAAAACAGGTGAAGCTCTTGTTCTTGATGCTCAACGTGATGTTGATGTTTATATTCAAATTGCTAAACAAAATAAACTTAACATTACTCACATAGCTGAAACTCATATTCATGCAGACTTCCTTTGCGGTTCACGTGAATTGGCTGCCTTAACAGGGGCTAAAATGTATTTGTCTGATGAAGGTGGAGCTGACTGGCAGTATGAGTTTCCTCATATTGGACTTAAACATCATGATAAATTCAATGTTGGAAATCTCACTTTTGAAGTTCTTCATACTCCCGGCCATACGCCGGAAAGTATAAGTTTTCTTTTAACAGATAATCCATCTTCGCCCCAACCTGTTATGATATTTACAGGTGATTTTGTTTTTGTTGGTGATATCGGCCGCCCCGACCTTTTGGAAAAAGCAGCCGGCCTAATAGGAACAAAGGAAGAAGGTGCTAAACAAATGTTCAGGTCGCTAAAAGAATTTTATAATTTACCTGATTATATTCAATTGTGGCCTGCTCATGGCGCAGGATCGGCATGTGGCAAGGCTTTGGGAGCAGTTCCGGGTTCAACCGTGGGTTATGAAAAAATTAGAAATTGGGCCTTCAATTTTAAAAATAATGAACCCGCATTTGTAAATGCATTATTAGACGGGCAACCCGAACCGCCTAAGTATTTTGCAATGATGAAAAAATTAAATAAATCTGAAAGGAAACTTTTGCCTGAAATCCCCAAGATACCTAAACTAACAAGTGAACAGTTTCAAAAGGCTTATGCCGATGGTTTAACTATTATTGATACAAGGAATAAAATTGATTTTGCTAATTCATTTATACCCGGAACAATAAATATTCAAAACAACAATTCTCTTGCAACATTTGCAGGATGGTTCCTGAATTACACTGAGCAATTTGTACTGATTGTAAATGATGATGAAATTGAAAATGTAACAAGAAAATTAATGCGGATAGGCCTTGATAATATATATGGTTACGTTTCTGATGAGAATCAGGGAATAAACCTTCAATCTTTGAACGTAATTGGCCATGAACAAATGAAATCCTATTTAAAGGATAAGGAGATAAAAATTTTGGATGTTAGAGGAATTAATGAATACAATGATTTTCATATAGAAGGTGCAGAACATTTTTTTCTTGGTACAATCCCTGAAAATATTCACAAACTAAATCCTGAAAGTAAATACATAGTTTATTGCCAGGCCGGCGACAGAGCTTCAATTGCACATTCCTTATTGTATAAAAATGGTTTCAGCAAAATATATAATTATTCAGGAGGCATAAATGAATGGTTGAAACTTAAATGATTTTTTCAACTCCTTTTAAATATAGCATAGGATTTGTAAATTCACTACAGCCAAACCATGCTGTATGGGAATTAAGTTCAGAGTTCTTAAAAGATATTTCAGGCCATTTTGGAAAATCGGAAAAGAAGAGCCGGAGGAAGTAACAAGGGCAGAAATTTTAAGTGAAGTAAGTTTTAAAGGTGCAAATCTTTGGTTGCTTTTCTTTACAATGATTCTTGCGTGCATAGGTCTTAATATGAATTCTTCTTATGCAATTATCGGCGCTATGCTTATGTCACCTCTTATGGCTCCGGTAATTGGAATGGGTTTCAGCATTTCAACAAACAACTGGGCTATGTTTAAACATTGCTCTAAAAACTGGGTGCTGGCGCTTATTATAAGTCTTATTGCTTCAACATTATATTTTCTTGCTACACCATTTTCAGAGGCTACAGATGCATTAATCTCTTTCAGCCACCCTACAATTTACGATATTCTTCTTGCCTTTTTTGGTGGCCTTGCAGCCTTTATTGGTATCACCAGAATTAGTGGAATTAAAGTTATTGCTGGCGTTGCTGTGGCTACTGCATGTATGCCGCCCTTATCTACGGCAGGTTACGGCCTCGCCAATTTGCATTGGGATTATTTTTTGGGTGGTGCATATTTTTATTTCATCAACTGTATTTATATCGGCCTTGCTGTTATGCTTTTATCTCGTTACATGAGGTATAAAAAACTGGTAACATTCAAAGAAAAGCCCCTCCCCGCAAAAATCGTTTATATAATAGCTTTTCTAATGCTTGTTCCCGCAACTTATTTTGCATGGCAGTTAGTGCAGGAAAAAAAATTGACAGCCAACATTAACCGTTTCCTTGACGATAATATTACAACTGCAAACCGGGCAGTTTTGAAGAAAAGGATAAATCTTTCTAAATCTCCGGCTAATATCGAATTATATGTTGCCGGGGATATTTTAACCAGGCAGGATGAAAATGCAATACGGAATAAAATGAAAACTTATGGATTGCAAAATGTAAAATTAATTATTCATGTTACTCCGGATATAGATCAGGTGAAAGCTGAGCCCGATCTTTTAAAACAATTGTTGATAAAACAAGAGAAAAAAATAGAAGAAAATGACAGTTTGATTAATAATTTAAAAGTGCAGCTTGATAGTTTAAAAAATATTAAACCAGACTCTTTAAAAGCTTCATAATTTTTTACTGCCTATCAATAGTATGATATAACTCAAAACTGCGCAACTGCCCATTGTTACTGCCATTGGCATAATTGTTCCATCATTAAAAATACTTACTAATGCAGTAGTGAGTACCCCCATGCCCATTTGCAAAGCCCCCATTAATGCAGAAGCGGTTCCGGCATTTGTTGTAAATGGTTTCATTGTTAACGCAGATGAATTCGGAAAGGCAAAGCCTTGTGTACTTAAAAATATTATTATCAATCCTATTGCTGAATATAAATTCAGAATTTTAAAATATGCACATAATATTAATGCCAGGCC
>JAFDXB010000080.1 GCA_018268175.1 Bacteroidota bacterium
AATACAGCAAAAGTTCAGAGCGCTCTTAATATGGGTAACTGGGGTTCAATAATTCTCACTGCAATTGCATCTTTTTTCCTTGTTAATTGGTTATTACCTGATACTATGGTTTTAAGAGGGCATGAATTCACTAAAATGGGTGTTTTCGGTGCTATACTTGTTGGTTTATCTGTTGGCGCTCTTATAAGTATTATTACTGAATATTTTACGGCAATGGGCAAACGTCCGGTACTTAGTATCATCAGGCAATCTGCCACAGGCCATGCTACAAACATTATCGGCGGCCTTGCAGTTGGTATGGAAAGTACAATGTTGCCAATTCTGGTTTTAGCCGGCGGTATTTATGGTTCTTATATTTGTGCAGGGTTGTACGGCGTTGCAATAGCTGCCGCAGGTATGATGGCTACAACAGCTATGCAGCTTGCAATTGATGCATTCGGGCCTATTGCCGATAATGCAGGTGGTATTGCCGAAATGAGTGAATTACCTTCAGAAGTTCGTGAAAAAACAGATATACTTGATGCCGTGGGAAATACAACCGCTGCAACAGGTAAAGGTTTTGCTATTGCATCTGCGGCTTTAACTGCTCTTGCTTTATTTGCTGCTTTTGTCGGCATAGCCGGAATTGATGGTATTGATATTTATAAAGCTGATGTTCTTGCCGGATTATTTGTAGGTGCAATGATACCTTTTATCTTCTCTTCACTTGCAATACGTGCAGTTGGGCAGGCGGCAATGGCAATGGTTGAAGAAGTAAGGCGACAGTTTAAAAGTATAAAAGGTATAATGGAAGGTACCGGCAAGCCTGAATATGATAAATGTGTTGCAATCTCAACAGAAGCATCAATTAAAAAAATGATGCTACCCGGCGCTATCGCTTTGATTACACCAATTGTTGTTGGTTTTGTTTTCGGTCCTGAAGTACTTGGAGGTTTTCTTGCGGGTGCAACTGTTTCCGGTGTATTAATGGGAATTTTTCAAAATAACGCAGGCGGCGCCTGGGATAATGCTAAAAAATCATTTGAAAAAGGTGTTGATATCAACGGCACAATGCATTATAAAAAATCTGATCCGCATAAAGCATCCGTTACCGGAGATACTGTAGGAGATCCATTTAAAGATACATCAGGCCCTTCAATGAACATTCTTATTAAATTAATGAGTATTGTTTCTTTGGTTATCGCGCCTACAATTGCAAAAATGCATCATACTAAAATCGAAACTGACAGGAGCGCCAAGATTGAAACTCTACAAAAAATGATTGTAAAAACTCATGGCACTTCGCTTGCTCCGGCAGTTTTAGAAGCAGATGCATCTGCTATTACAACTGAATCGGTAAAGAATTTTTCTGATCTTGTAAATGAACTTGCAAAAGACAATATCATTGATATCAACAATTTCACTTTAGAAGTAAACAATAAAAAGCTCACCGTAAACGGAAATGTTCAGCCTGATGATATAAATAATAAATATGCATCTTACCTGAGTAATCTTGGTGCAGATAGCTATAAAATGTCGGCAGGAAAAAAATAAATATTAAAAATAAATTTCACAAGCCGGATTCTTTCCGGCTTTTTTTGATTATAAAATAAATTCAGAAATATGTGCGGTATAGTTTGCGCTTTTAACATTAAAGAATCTGCTGAAAACCTTCGTCCCAAAATTCTTTCTATGGCAAAATGTATCAGGCATCGCGGCCCTGACTGGAGTGGGGTTTTCAGCAACGACAAAGCAATTTTGGCTCATGAAAGACTTGCCATTGTTGATCCTACTTCCGGTAAACAGCCGCTGACTAATGAAGATGAAAGTATTGTTCTTGCAGCTAACGGTGAAATTTATAATCACATGGAATTGCGTAAAGAATTTATTGGCAGCTACCCTTTCAAAACAAAAAGTGATTGTGAAGTTTTAATTCCTTTGTATAAAAAGTACGGAGCAAAATTTATGGATATGCTTAATGGCATTTTCGCATTTGCAATTTATGATAAAGAAAGTGATTCATATTTTGTAGGAAGAGACCACATAGGAATAATTCCGCTTTACATCGGATGGGATAAGAATGGAACCTTTTACGTTGCATCTGAATTGAAAGCGCTTGAAGGTACTTGCTCTCGTATTGAGCCATTTCCTCCCGGCCATTATATTGACAGCAGGTTTGGCAATGAGCCGGTGAGATGGTATAAAAGAGACTGGATGGAATTTGAAAATGTAAAAGACAATAATACAAGTGTTGATGAATTACGTGATGCACTTGAACAAGCTGTTCATCGCCAGTTAATGAGCGATGTGCCTTTCGGGGTGCTTCTTTCAGGAGGGTTAGACAGTTCAGTGATATCTGCAATAACAAAAAAATATTCTGATAAAAGAATAGAAACAAATGACAGTGAAGAAGCATGGTGGCCACAGATTCACAGTTTTGCAATTGGTTTAGAGGGCAGCCCCGACCTTGCCGCTGCAGCAAAAGTTGCAGCATATTTAAAAACAATTCATCATGAAATAAAATTTACAATCCGCGAAGGTTTAGATGCTTTAAGCGATGTAATTTATCATTTGGAAACATACGATGTTACAACAGTAAGAGCAAGTACGCCCATGTATTTGTTGGCAAGAGCAATTAAATCTATGGGTATTAAAATGATTCTCAGCGGCGAAGGAAGTGATGAAATTTTTGGCGGATACCTTTACTTTCACAAAGCGCCAAGCGCTGAAGAATTTCATAAAGAAACTGTTCGCAAGCTCGATAAATTACACTTATATGATTGCCTGAGAGCTAATAAATCTTTAGCAGCCTGGGGAATTGAAGGAAGAGTTCC
>JAFDXB010000081.1 GCA_018268175.1 Bacteroidota bacterium
AAGGGTTTAGATATAAACGTCTTTGGCAAAAGGTTGTCATTCTTTTTTAATTCACATAACGATTTGTTTGAGGAAGTTGCAAAATTCAGGGCCGCAAGAAGAATGTGGGCTAAAATAATGAAAGACCTTGGAGCGACAGATGAAAAAGCAATGATGCTTCGTTTCCATACGCAAACCGGAGGTTCAACTTTAACCGCGCAACAACCAATAAACAATGTTAGCCGTGTTACTGTTCAAACTCTTGCGGCGGTTTTAGGCGGAACTCAATCTCTTCATACAAATGGGTATGATGAAGCATTAAGCCTGCCCACTGAAATTGCCGCACGTACAGCACTTCGCACACAGCAAATTGTTGCTTATGAAAGCGGTGTTGCAAACACGGTCGATCCTCTTGCAGGAAGTTTTTTTGTTGAAAATCTTACTGATGAAGTTGAAAATAAGGCATGGCAACTTATTGAAAAAATTGATGCCATGGGTGGAAGTGTATCAGCAATTGAAGAAGGTTTTATGCAAGATGAAATTGCAAAGAGTGCATATTTATACCAACGCGAAATTGAAAACAACTCTAAGATAATTGTTGGAGTAAATAAATTTACTGTTGATGAAACAGAACATGTAAAAGTTTTTAAACAAGACCCTGAGATTGAAAAAAACCAAATTGCTGATTTAAAGTCGCTGAAAGCAAGCAGAGACAATAATAAAGTGAATGAATCTTTAAGCAAAATTGCGGAAAGTGCAAAAGTCGGCGAAAATATTATGCCTGCAGTAGTTGAAGCAGTTGAAAATTATTGCACCGTTGGTGAAATTGCAGATACATTAAGAAATATTTTTGGACTTTATAAGGGATAAAAAAAGTAATTTTAAAAAATGAAAGCTCTATACTCTTTAATTGCACTTTGTATTTGTGTTTCGGTATCTGCACAAAAAATTTCAAAAGTTTCAATTTCAGAAACCGGCACTTTAAATTATATATCTCTTGAACTTGATGAAAATGTTTTACTTCAGCTTTCGCCTGAGGGAGATATTGTAAATTGGGGAATTGATCTTTATAAAGGGAGGACAGACAGAATTGAAGAAAGGACTGAACCTTATACCGGCCGCGTTGAATACTATACTGAATACGACAACGTTGCATTTCGTGGTAAACCAAAATATATTGGTTTAAAACAAATTACTTATTACCCTGACTATGCCGATGAACTTTTAAAAGGTAAAGTAAAAAGTATAGGTACATTACAATTTGAATATTATAATTTTTATGATGAAAAAGAACTGCAGGGAAAAATAAAAAGAATTGGTTCGAGTGATATCTCCTATTATTCAAATTTTGATATTTCAAGTGCCGGCAAATTAAAATCAATAGGAAATACTCAATTGACCTATTTTACTAAGATGGATGATAAGGCACTTCAAGGAAAAGTGAAATCTATTGGCTTTTCAAACTTTAATTATTATACATCTTATGAAAGAAAGGAGTGGCAAGGCGTAATGAAACAAGGTAACAGATTAAGTTACATCAATGGCATTAAATTTCTTATACGGTAATTAAATGATTTCATTATACAATTCCAACAATTCATTTGCAGTTTTTTTCCAGCTAAACATTGCTGCTCTTTTGTAGCCGTATTCAACAAGTTGATTTCTTAAAGAGTTATTTTTTAAAACCTCTTCTATTTTTTCTGCAATATCCTCCGGATTTGAAGGATTTACATAGCATGCGCCTTCACCGGCAATTTCAGGAATTGCTGATGTATTGCTACAAATGAGGGGTGCGCCACTCGCCATTGCTTCCAAAATGGGAATTCCAAAACTCTCCCGCAAAGAGGGATATAAAAACAAAAGAGAAAGTTTATATAATCCCGGTAATTCATTATTTGGAATATAACCTGTAAGCATTATGTTTTCAATCAGGTGTTCATTTCCCTGAAACCTCAATAATTTTAAAAGATTTTCTTTCCCAAAATCAGGCATCACCAAAGTAAAATCCAATTTATTTTTCTTCTTTAATACCGCAAGGCTTAATAGCACATTTGGCAGATTTTTCTTAGGGTCTGTATTTCCCAAAAACAAAATAAATCTTTCCGGAAGATTCATTTTCACCTTTAATGTTTCAAGCTCTTCAGCAGAAGTTTCTGAAAAAAAATGATTGCTGCAAGCATTGTAAATTGTCCTTATTTTTTTATCTGGAATTTTAAGTTTGCTTTGAATTTTTTCTTTTTCATAATTGCTTACCGTAACAATTTGAGCAGCATTTTTGGCGATACGCGGCACATTCCACCTGCGATATAAAGCTCCAAAGCGCTGATAGTAAGTACCACTTGTAAGTAGCCATTTTTCAAGATAAATTATATCGTGAATTGTAACAACCAAAGGAATTTTTAATGATACAGGTGCTGTGTTGCTTGTTGCATGTAAAAGATCAATTTTGTGTTGACGGCACAAGTCAGGCAACATTTTTTGTTCCCAAATAGGATAAGAAGCCGGCTTGGTTTTTATAATTTCAAAATTAATTGAAGATGTAAGAGCATTTTTATCTTCATCATCCTGAGCATAAACCAGCAAATCCGGATGACTCATATTCTTCATTTCTTTTAAAGATTCAAGAATAACGATATCCATACCATGCTTCTTTTTCCTGAATATTCTTTGCGCCTCAATTCCAATTTTCATTACTTAATCATTTATAACAAATATAAACGTAAAGCAATCATTTCTTATTTCGTAAACACTCATCAGGCATATTATTTAATTTTGGAAAGTTGTTTGTATATAAAGTGTAAAAATTAAAATGTATAATCTTACCATAATAAATTCCACGGTAAGGCCGGGACGAAAAGGAATTGATGTTGCAAAATGGGTTTTAAAAGAAGCTGAAAAATGCAGATTATTCAATTGCACATTTGCTGATTTAGCAGATATAAATTTACCATTAATGGATGAACGGTTTCACCCAAGGTTGCAGAAATATGAGCATGAACACACTAAGCAATGGTCGGAATTAATTAAAAATTCAGATGCCTTTGTTTTTGTAACCGCTGAGTATGATTATAATTATCCTGCGCCATTGAGAAATGCATTGGAATATTTATTTAATGAATGGAGTTATAAGGCTGCCGGGCTTGTAAGTTATGGTGGCATAAGCGCAGGAACGAGGGCTGTAAATGCATTAAAAGCTGACCTTTCAACCTTTAAAATGGTGCCTATAATGGATATGGTAAATTTTCCGTTTTTTGAAAAGCTGTTTGATAGCGATGGAAATTTTAAACCTGAAGAAATTTCAGCGAAAGCGGCAGCAAAAATGTTTTCAGAGATTAACAGATGGACAAAAGGTTTGAAAATAATTATGGAAGACCGGTAAATATTAAAAAATGAAAAAGGAAATAATTGTGGTTGGTGGTGGTTTTGCGGGTGTAAATTTTATTCGTTCTTTAAAAAACAGTAAAGATTACAACATCACTCTTGTTGATAAAAATAATTATAACTTTTTTCCTCCTTTGTTATATCAGGTAGCAACTGCATTTTTGGAAGTTTCAAATATAAGCTATCCTTTTAGAAGGCTTTTTAGAAAGCACAAAAACGTAAAAGTTAGGTTAGGTGAACTAATAGAAATAAATAAAGCTGAAAACAAAATTGTTTTATCAAACGGCGAATTAAAATACGATCATCTTGTGATTGCCACGGGCACTATTTCTAATTTTTTTGGCATGAAGAATATTGAAGAAAATGCTCTTCCAATGAAAACAGTTGATGATGCAATTTTGTTGCGTAATACAATGCTTTCAAAATTAGAAAAGGCAACAATTGAAAAAAATCCGGAAAAGCGCCTTGAATTAGGAACTGTTGTTATCGCCGGAGGCGGACCTACAGGAGTTGAAATTGCAGGTATGCTGGCCGAAATGAAGAAAAACATTATTGAAAAAGATTATCCTGAATTAAGAGGCCTTGACCTTCCTATTTGGCTGGTTGACGGTTCACCGGCCTTACTTTCACCAATGAGTGAAAAATCTCAGAAATACACTCTTGCATCTCTCACTAACATGGGAGTTAAAGTGAAATTAAATACTCAGGTAAAAGATTATGTAAATAATGAAGTGATATTTTCAGACGGGCATAAAATAAACAGTCAACTTTTATTTTGGACAGCAGGCGTTGTTTCACAGACATTCCGAGGGTTTTCCCCTGAAAGTTTCGGCAGAGGCAAAAGGCTTATTGTTGACGGATACAATAAAGTAATAGGCACAGAAAATATTTTCGCCATTGGCGATACATGTATATCCATAGAAGATAAAAAATTTCCCGGAGGCCATCCGCAGCTTGCGCAGGTTGCAATTCAGCATGGAAAAAATCTGGCTTCAAATCTTAAAAACATAATTAAAGGAAAAGAGCAAAAAGTTTTTTCCTATCACGATAAGGGAACTATGGCTATTATTGGAAGAGTGAAGGCTACAGCCGATTTTCCAAAACCAAAATTCACTATTACAGGCGCACTGGCGTGGATGATGTGGTTGTTTGTACACTTATTTTCTCTTATTAATTACAGAAACAGAATTAAAACAATGTACAACTGGACTATATCATATTTTTCAAAAGATCAGACTTTAAGAATGATTATCAGGCCAAAATGATTATATTCATTTATGAATAAATAATAATGAGAACAAAGATTGAAAAGCTCGCAGGTATTTTTCTTTTAATTTTCGGTTTGATAACTGTTTTTATGACAAGTTCAATTATACTTGACCTTTTTGGAATGAGAGAGCGGGAAGGAAATTATGTGTTGTTTGTTATTTGGGCAAATTTCGCCTGCGGCATTTTATATATAGTTGCCGGAGTTTGCTTTCTATTAAACAAATCATTTGTTACGTTTCCTCTTGCCGTGGCAAGCATAATTTTATTGATTACTATGGCAGAAATGTTTTACCATATAAAACAAGGCTTGCCTTATGAAAATAAAACAATTGGCGCACTTACGTTCAGGATTGTTATTACAATTTCATATCTTCTTTGGTCAATGAAAATTTTTAAACTCCGAAAAAGCAAATTTGATTAAGAAATTTTGCTGCCGCAGAATTTATTAAATTCTGAAGCATTAAAATTTGGAGTCTTTATCATAACCTGTTCCTGGACAATCCTGTTATTTTTAAAATCTACGGTAAGGATTCCATCTTTATAAAGAACATTTTCAAATTCTCTCCAATAAAATTTCTTTTTGGGAAATGTATAAAACAATGCTGACTCTCCATCAAATACAATTTTCAAATTGCGCCGCATTATAATTCCCAGAATTGCCATTATTATCAACAGAATTCCGGGAATAAAATAATTGAATAAAAAAAACAGCAAACCTGCAATCAGCATTAATGGATCTAACCACCTAAACCTTCGCTTCCGGTTTGGTATAATAAAAACATACTCCATTATTGCGGGTTTGATGCAATCATCATATTGCAAAGTTTATAAAGAATCCTTGAAGCTACGTTTTCATCCCATTCGTTATTACTCACTCCCACTTCAAGTAAATCAAACCCTATTATTTGCTTTTTTGAAGCCATTATTTTTTTAAATAAATACAATACCTGCTCAACTTCAAAGCCTCCGTGAACAGGCGTTCCGGTGTGAGGGCATAATTTTGGATCAAGTCCGTCAACATCAAAACTTATGTAAATTTTATCCGGCAGCAACGCCACTATTTCATCAACAATATTTTTCCATGATTCTCCTTCATAAATCCTTTCCTTTATTTCCTTGTCGAAAAGCGCCACTATCCTCCCCTTGCTGTTATTAATATATTCAACTTCTTCCTCACAGAAATCTCTTATGCCAACCTGCACAAGTTTTTCCACCTGAGGTATTTCCTCCATTGTGTTGTACATAATGGATGCGTGGGAATAATTAAAACCTTCATAAGCCTTTCTTAAATCACTGTGAGCATCAATATGAAGGATGCCGAAATTTCCGAATTTTTCGGCAATGGCTTTATAAAACCCAAACGGCGTGCTGTGGTCGCCTCCTAACAGCCCTACCAACTTTCCTTTTTGCAATAATGCAGAAGTTTTTTGATAAACCCAATCGTTAAGAAAAACACTTCCGGTGTTTATGTCGTTTAATGTTTTAAGCATAAACTTATTATCCTCAACTTTATCGCCTTGCGAAATATAGTTAATATATAATTCAGCTTCTTTTCGCAAATAATCACTTTTAGTGAGAATTTTTACATCAGGCTTTAGCATATAAAATCCTTGTTTCCATGCATCTTTAATTTCCGGATCAAAAAGGTCAACCTGAAGGCTTGCTTTTAAAACATTATCCGGAGCACGGGCTGTTCCGGCAGCATAGCTTACGGTTACTTCCCAAGGCACAGGAAAAATTATAAGCCTTGCTTCTTCTTCACTAAAAGGAAGGCCAAAAATGTTGTTATTAGGATTTCCAACCGCATTATGGTCGAAATTTGACAAATCAGCCATTTTTATTTTATTTAAATGCAAATATAGCTACTCGAATGTGTTAAATAAAGGTTGTTTAATGTGTTAAAGTAATGGTTTTAAGTTACCTTTGCTGCGAAAATTTTAACAGGCATACAATGAAAAAATCGAGCATAGTTGTACTAATAGGAATTGCCGCTTTAATAGTTGGATTACTTGCATATTCAGTTGATTTTTCTACATACGATACAATTGATTCCGCTAAAAATAAGGAGGGCAAATTTGTCCATCTTATTGCAAAACTCGATCATACAATGCCTTTGGAATACGACCCTGTTAAAAATCCTAATTATCTTTCTTTCTACGCAGTAGATAGCCTTGGAGGGAAAACAAAAGTTGTGTTTCGCAACAGCAAGCCAACAGATTTAGAAAAAAGTGAAAGGCTGGTAATGAAAGGGACGATGACAAAAGATCATTTTGAATGCAAAGATATTTTGCTCAAATGCCCGAGTAAGTATAAGGATGACAAGCAAAATTTAGAGAAGAGCATGGAAGATTCTCAGTACACAAACTAACAGCAATGGAATTTATAGGCGAACACCTTCTGCCGGGGCAACTTGGCCACCTTTTTATAATTACTGCTTTTGTAGCTTCGTTAATTTCAACAATTTCTTATTTTATTGCATCTAATAAAAAAGATTTTTCTTTACAGCAGTCCTGGATAAAACTTGCCAGAGTAAGTTTTTTTATTCAGGTGGTTTCTGTATTGACAGTTTTCGGTATTATTTTTTATCTCTGTTCAAATCATTTTTACGAATACTTGTATGTTTATAAACATGCGTCCCGCGAACTTGAATCAAAATATTTGTTAGCATGTATTTGGGAAGGCCAGGAAGGTAGTTTTTTACTTTGGGCAATATGGCATAGTATCCTTGGTTCAATTCTGATTTTTAAAAGTAAAGATTGGGAAGCTTCTGTAATGACAATTGTTAGCCTTGCCCAGGTATTTTTATTTTTAATGGTTTTGGGTATTTATGTCAGCGGTGTAAAAATCGGCAACAGCCCTTTTGTTCTTACAAGAAATGAATTACAGGCTCCTATTTTTAATCAGCCAAACTATCTTTCTTTCATTCAGGATGGAATGGGATTAAATGTTTTGCTCAGGAATTACTGGATGGTGATTCATCCTCCGTTTTTGTTTTTGGGATTTGCTTCATTGTTGGTTCCATTTGCTTTTGCTTACGCAGGAATTAAAAATAAATTATATGGCGAATGGGTAAAACCTGCATTGCCATGGGCGCTTTTTGGTGCAGCAATTTTAGGAGCCGGAATTATGATGGGTGGAAAGTGGGCTTATGAATCACTAAGTTTCGGAGGTTACTGGGCTTGGGATCCTGTTGAAAATGCATCTCTTGTTCCATGGCTTATGTTAATTGCAGGCTTGCATACAATGGTAATCTACCTTCATACCGGCAGGTCGCTCAAAGCAAGTTACCTCTTCATTTTCCTTGCATTTTCATTTGTTCTTTATTCAACTTTTTTAACCCGTACCGGCGTATTGGGAGATACTTCAGTTCATGCATTTACTGAAGCAGGAAAGGCAATAAATGTTATGATATTCCTTTTCTTTTTTCTGTTTACAGCAGGATCTTTAGTATTACTGTTTTCAAACTCACGCAATATTCCAACGGTGCATTCAGAAGAAGATTCAAACTCAAGAGAATTTTGGATGTTTATTGGTTCAATTGTAATTTTTCTTTCTTCAATATTCATAATTGCAATAACGTCTATTCCAACATATAATCAAATTCCCGGAATAAAAGACCTTATTATAAAATTTCATGGCGGCCCACTGGCCATGCCTGAAGACCCGGAATTTGTTTATAATAAAATAATGATACTTGTCGCTTTTATTTTAGGAATAATAACGGCAATTGCTCAATATTTTAAATACAAAAAAACACCACCGAAATATTTTTTAAAGAAGATAGCTGTCCCAACATTTATTGCAGCAATAATTACTGCACTTATTGCTTTTGTATATCCATTTACATATTTTAAACAAGGTATTGGTTTCCGTATAGCAATATACATGGGCTTTTTTGCAATGGTGTATGCAGTAGTTGCCAATGCGGCTTATCTTGTTTCAGTTCAAAAAGGTAAACTTAAAACTGCCGGCGGCTCTGTTTCTCATATAGGCTTTGCGTTGATGATTGCAGGCATGATAATTTCCAGCAGCAATAAACAAGTAATCAGCAGCAGCCTTGTAAATGGAATTACTTTTGCACCCTCAAAAGATCCGATGACCAAACAAATGGACGACCCTCAGGAAAATTTAACTCTCATTCGCGATGTTCCAACAAGAATGAATCAATATGAGGTTACTTACTTTGGAGATTCATCCGGCCATGAAAAAGGCAGGAAATTTTACAGCCTTCTTTTTAACAAAAAAAATAAAAAGGATGGCTCAATTTCCGAAAGCTTTGTTATTAAACCTGATGTGTATGTTATGAAAGATAACAACATGAGCAGTAATCCTGATACAAAAACATACCTTACAAAAGATGTTTTTACATACATTTCTTATGCTTTAAAAGATAATCAAAATGAAGACACAACTTCTTTTAAAGAAATAGTAATGAATGTGAAGGACACAGCTTTTTACAGTAATGGTTTTTTTGTACTTAATGATGTTTTGAAAAATCCAAAAATCGGTAAATATAATTTCGGCCCGCAGGATGCCGCACTTGTTGCTGATATAACAGTACATTCAAAAGACAGTATAAAATATGCAGCATTGCCGGCTCTTGAAGTTGATGATGACCATCTTCATTACCTTGATGATACTCTTTATGCTCAAAATTTATATCTGCGGTTTAACGGAGTTACAAGTGACCATAAAATAAGAGTTGGGTTAAAAGAATCTGACAGACTCATTGATTTTGTGACTGTTAAAACTTTTGTTTTTCCATATATTAACCTTGTGTGGTTAGGAATTGTTATTATGTTTGGTGGCATTCTGATAAGTATGATAAACAGATCAAAAATGCGGAAAGGAGTTGCCTTAACAATTTTAATCGGACTTACGGCATGCATATTTTTTTTATTTCTGTTTGCAAATAATTAATTGGCGGTAAGGTTACTTTTTTGTAATTTTTGGAATATATCAAAGTTATGGCAATCATTTACCGACTTTTATTTGTCGTTATTTTTTCTCTGTTTTTCCTGGTCGGGAAATCGCAGGATAGAGATACAATAATTACAGCGGTTATTGTTTATAATGGCGATACTCTCCCATACAAATTGCTTGAAACTGTTAGTGTATATGGCAGGCTAACGCCTGAACAGAAACGTTTTCGCGATAGTTATAACAGATTAAGAAATGCGGTTTATGTAACTTACCCTTATGCAGTGAAGGCCGGTGCTATACTCAATGAAATGAATGATAAACTTGAAACTATAACATCAAAAAGTGAGAGAAAGAAGTATATAAAATCAAGGGAAAAAGATTTAAAAAGAGAATTTGAAAAGCCTTTGACAAATCTTTCTGTTTATCAGGGAAAAGTTCTTATGAAATTAATTAACAGGGAAACGGGAAACAACTGTTACGAAATAATAAAGGAATATAAAGGCGGCGTTACTGCTCGTGTTTACCAAACTGTTGCATTCTTTTTTAACAGCAGCCTAAAGCAAAGTTATGATGCTTTTAATGACGACAAAGTAATAGAAAGCCTGGTTAAAGAAGTTCAGCGTATGTATGGTTATAAAGATTCAAGGCGTATTGCCAGAAATCTTAGCATTTCAACAATGTGAATTAAATGTTGAAAGCCCGAAAAAAGAACTTATCTCACTCTCCTTCTATTTTATTTTAAAGTAAATTTGCAACTCTAATATTATGCTGATGAAGATAGATGTACTTGCTTTTGGTGTTCACCCCGATGATGTGGAGTTGAGTTGTAGCGGTACATTGTTAAAGGAGAAATCGAAGAACAGAACCACCGGGATTATTGATCTTACACGCGGTGAACTTGGTTCGAGGGGAACTGCTCAAACACGCGATGAAGAAGCAGCTGAATCTGCGAAAATTTTAGGTGTTGATGTTAGGGAGAATCTTGAAATGGCTGACGGCTTTTTTAAAAATGATGAAGAAAACCAATTGAAAATAATTTCGGTTCTGCGGAAATACCAACCTGAGATTGTTATATGCAATGCTCCTGAAGACCGGCATCCTGACCATGGCAGAAGTGCAAGCCTTGTAGCAGATGCAGCATTTTTATCAGGCCTTATCAAAATTAAAACATCATTTAATGGTGAAGACCAAAAACCCTGGCGACCAAAGTATGTTTTAAATTATATTCAAGACCGTTATCTAAAACCGGATTTTGTAGTTGATATAAGCGATGTTTTTGAAACTAAACTCAAAGCAATTGCAGCTTACAAAACTCAATTTTACCAACCCGGAAGTACAGGTGTTCAAACATATATCAGTTCACCTGAATTTATGGAGAGTGTTATATACCGCTACAAAATGTTTGGGAAAATGATTGGCGTTGATTATGCCGAAGGTTTTATATCAAAAAAAATTATAGGCTTAGAAAGTTTACAATCCTTAATTCTGAAAAATACATAAAAACTAATGACACCAAAATTCACTAATATCAAAGGATCAACTTTTCATCAGGAATTGAAGCGAAGAGTAAATAATTATTTTGTTGAAAACAATAAAAAAAGCACCGGTAATTTTTCTCTTTATTTTAAAGCCGTGTTACTTGTTTGCAGCTACCTTTTTCTTTATGTACATCTTGTGTTTTTCAATCCCGGCGGAATTATAGCTTTGCTTGAATGTTTTGCTATGGGCGGTTTAACTGCTGCAATTGGATTTAATGTTATGCATGATGGGTCACATGGCAGTTTCAGCAACAGTAAACTTGCAAATAAACTTGCCACCTTCTCCAGCAATATGCTTGGCGCCAGCGGGCTGATGTGGAATAATAAACATAATATCATTCATCATACTTATACTAATATTGACGGTGTGGATGATGATATTGAAATTAAGCCAATGCTTAGAATGTGCACTTCTCAAAAGAAATACTGGATACACCGTTTTCAGCATATCTATGTATGGTTTTTATATACCTTGTTGTTAATTGTTTGGTTATTTATTTCAGACTACACAAAATATTTCAGTAAAAAAATTGGTATTGTTCCCATAAAAAAATTAAGCGCCTTTGACCATTTTGCATTTTGGGCAGCAAAAATCGGTTATGCAATAATGATGATTTTTCTTCCTATATACATGGTTGGTTTTTTACCATGGCTTTTAGGTTTTCTTGCACTTACTCTCTTTTCAGGCTTTATTCTTAGCGTTGTATTTCAACTGGCGCATACTGTTGAGGAAACAGCATTTCCTCTGCCTTCGGCAGATACCAACAAAGTTGAAAATGAATGGGCTATTCATCAGATTGAAACAACAGCAAATTTTGCAACAAAAAATAAAGTTATTTCATGGCTTGTTGGTGGATTGAATTTTCAAATTGAACATCATTTGTTTCCAAAAATTTCTCATATTCATTATCCTGAAATAAGTAAAATAATAAAACAAACTTGTCAGGAATTTAATATAAAATATATTGAATATCGTCGCATGAGGCATGCAATTGTTTCCCATGCTGCATACCTGCGAAAAATGGGCAAAGCCAATTAATGTTATAATAATTTTTTTATGTCGGAAGAAAAAAGTCTAAATTTTTTAGAGGAGATTATTGAAAAGGATATTAGCAATGGCTTAAAAACAATTCAGACTCGTTTTCCGCCTGAACCAAATGGTTATTTACATATTGGCCATGCTAAAGCTATTACTGTTAATTTTTCTTTGGCAGATAAATACGGAGGTAAAACCAATTTACGTTTTGATGATACAAATCCTGTTACCGAAGAAACAGAATATGTTGAAAGCATTAAAAATGATATAAAATGGTTAGGCTATAACTGGGATGCAGAATTCTATGCATCAGATTACTTTGATACATTATTTGAATATGCAGTAAAGCTTATCAATAAAGGGCTTGCTTATGTTGATGACAGTACATCAGAAGAAATTGCTGAATTAAAAGGCACACCAACAACTGTTGGAACTGATAGCCCTTTCCGCAACCGTTCTGTTGAAGAAAACCTGAAATTATTTTCTGAAATGAAAGAAGGTAAATATAAGGATGGCGAAAAAGTTTTAAGGGCAAAGATTGATATGAGTTCTCCTAATATGCTTCTTCGTGATCCAATAATTTACCGCATAAAACATGCACATCATCACCGTACCGGTAATAAATGGTGTTTATATCCGATGTACGATTTTGCACATGGGCAAAGCGACAGCATTGAAAATATTACACATAGCATTTGTACTTTAGAATTTGTGCCTCACCGCCCGTTATATGATTGGTTTATTGAAAAATTAGAAATATTTCCTTCACACCAATATGAATTTGCCAGACTGAACCTCACCTATACGGTAATGAGCAAACGTAAATTGCTGCAACTGGTAAATGAAGGGTTTGTTTCAGGATGGGATGATCCGCGAATGCCAACAATTTCGGCATTTCGCCGAAGAGGATATACGCCGGAAAGCATTCACATGTTTTGCGAAAAAATAGGTGTAGCACGCCGTGAAAACCTTATTGATGTTGGATTGTTGGAATTTTGTGCCAGAGAAGACCTTAATAAAAAAGCCGCAAGAACTATGGTGGTTCTTGATCCATTGAAATTAATTATTACCAACTACGATAAAAATTCATCAGAAATTTTGAAAGGTGAAAACGATCCTGCAAACCCTGATGATACACGCGACGTTCATTTTTCATCAGAGTTATTTATAGAAAGAGAGGATTTTATGGAAATTCCGGAAAAGAAATGGTTTCGCCTTGCTCCCGGTAAAATGGTTAGATTAAAGAATGCATATATTGTAGAATGCGAAAATTTTATTAAAGATGATGCAGGTAATTTAACTGAAATTCACTGTAGGTATATCCCTGAAAGCAAGAGTGGAAGCGATGTTTCAGGAATCAATGTAAAAGGTACAATTCATTGGGTTAGCGCAAAACATGCTGTTGACGCAGAAGTAAGGCTTTACGACCGGTTGTTTACTGAAGAAAATATAGCTGCCGCTGAAGGGCATTTTAGTGATTATATAAACCCTTCTTCACTAATTGAAGTAAATGCTAAAATTGAACCTGCTTTATTGAATGCAAAAGTTGGTGAACATTTTCAATTTCTTCGCAAAGGATATTTTTGTGTTGATAAAGACAGCACTTCTCAAAAACTTGTTTTCAACCGTACTGTTACATTAAAAGATACGTGGGTTAAAAAAAGTAAATAAAATTTATCTCATTTTTGTTCTTCCATCTTTTGGGAATATTGCGCTAAGCAAAATAAAGAATGGCAATATTATCACTAAAAATAAAGCCGGTTTAATAATAAGGTCTCCTTTAATAAGCGACCCACTGAAAACCACAAACGTTCGGATTGCAAAAGCCATTAATAAGGCACAAAGAAATAAATTAATCCTTTTTGAGACTATACTTTTAAGAAGCGTAAGAATTAGTATTATAACGGTAAGAAAAACAATAGGAATTCCTGCTTTTCCATAATTAACTCCGGAAGGAAATGTTTGAACATTGAAACCGGTGAATGTAATTTTAGGCCCGGGGTAATACGTCCAAGGCATGAAGCATGCTATAATTAAAAGAATGCATGATACAATCCCGATATAATGAAATACTTTATTCAGCATTTATAATTCATAAAAAAATGTTTACAAACTTGTAAACATTTTTTTTGGAGGTCCCTAGCGGATTCGAACCGCTGTAGAAGCTTTTGCAGAGCTGTGCCTAGCCACTCGGCCAAAGGACCTTAAATTCGTGCTGCAAAATAAGGTTATTTTATCAAGAAAATAAAATCATAAATGTATTAACTTTAAAAATTAAATTTTTTATCAGATGAGTAAAATTCAACCTTCAGAACTTATTATAAATGAGCGTGGCGCAATATACCACATTAATTGTCGGCCGGAGGAAATTGCAGAAACTGTTATAACTGTGGGAGACCCTGACCGCGTTGCTGAGGTTAGCAAGTACTTTGATAAAATTGAATTTAAAAACCAGCACCGTGAATTTGTGACTCATACCGGAATGCTTGGCAAAAAAAGAATTTCAGTTATCAGCACCGGCATAGGCCCAGATAATATTGATATAGTTTTGAATGAACTTGATGCTCTTGCAAATATCAATCTTGAAACACGGACAATAAAAGAAAATCTTGTTACATTAAATATCATTCGTTTAGGCACTGCCGGATCTCTTCAGGAAAAAATACCTGTTGATAATTTTGTTGCAAGCACTCATGGCCTCGGCCTTGATAACCTGATGAATTATTACCTACTTGAAACTAATGCTCTTGAAAGAGAATTGTTGCAATCATTCACTGCGCATACACAAATGCAAGTAATTTCAAACCCATACATTTCAAGCGCCGGCGTTTCATTATTAAAGAATTTTGTTGATGGTTTTCACCAGGGAATAACCGTTACCTGTCCCGGCTTCTACGGCCCACAAGGAAGAGTACTGCGT
This sequence comes from Bacteroidota bacterium, assembly GCA_018268175.1. Taxonomy (GTDB): domain Bacteria; phylum Bacteroidota; class Bacteroidia; order Chitinophagales; family Chitinophagaceae; genus Ferruginibacter. The sequence goes on from JAFDXB010000081.1 coordinate 15,047, forward strand.
ATGGGATTAAAATTACCCAACCTGATTGATCAACTCACTTCATTTAGTTTTGGTGATTACCACATAAGTAATTTTGAAATGGAAACCTCAGCTTTGTATGGTATGAGCAGAGTTTTAGGGCATCAGTGTTTATCGCTGAGCGCAATTGTTGCTAACAGAATTTCAAAGGAATTCAGTAAAGATGGCAAGGCAGCGGTTGAGAATCTTATTAAAACTGCCCTTCCTATAATTGAAAAATTGTAAAAGGTTTAAATGAAAATAGATTTCTATAAATATCAGGGAACAGGAAATGACTTTATTATACTTGATAACCGAAATGGTGAATATTCAGCAATAACAAATGAAATGATCAAGAGATTATGTGAGCGGCGTATTGGAATTGGTGCCGATGGCTTAATGTTATTTGAATCTCAGGATGGCTTTGATTTTAAAATGATATATTTTAATTCTGATGGTTTGCGCGGCACTATGTGCGGAAATGGTGGAAGGTGTATGACTCAGTTTGCGTACGATATTGGATTAACAAGATTTACATATCGTTTTATTGCCAGTGATGGCCCCCATGAAGCTGAAATCACAACTGATGGTATTATCCGGTTGAAAATGTCTGATGTTTCTTTTGTTGAGGAGCATGGAACTTTTAGCATTCTTGATACAGGGTCCCCTCATTATGTAAAATTCGTAAACGACCTTTCAAAATTAGATGTTGTAGAAGAAGGCCGTGAAATCAGAAACAGCAAAAGGTTTATCGAAAATGGAATTAATGTTGATTTTGTTGAAGTGAAAGATGATGGAAAAATTTCAATTCGAACTTACGAAAGAGGCGTTGAAGATGAAACTTTGAGTTGTGGGACCGGGGTAACGGCAGCCGCAATTGCCTGTTCGCATAACCCAAAAGGATTTAACAGAATTGAAGCATCAACGCCGGGCGGACAGTTAAGTGTGGAATATAATAAAATTGATGAACAGCATTTTTCAAATATTTGGCTATGCGGCCCTGCCGAATTTGTCTTCAAAGGATCAATAGATGTTCAATATTAGAGTTTATGGTATTTTGATTGCAGATGATAACATTCTTCTCTGCGAAGAATCTTTTAGAGGTGTGCAAATGACAAAATTTGTAGGTGGTGGCTTGGAACTTGGCGAGGGCACAATTGATTGCCTTAAGAGAGAATTCCTTGAAGAAATGGATATTGAAATTAATGTGGTATCTCATTTTTATACTACCGATTTTTATCAGAAAGATGCATTTTTTGAAAACAGTCAGTTGATATCAATTTACTATGTTGTAGAGCCTGCCAATCCACTATCTGTTGAATATCTACAAAAGATCAACCGCACCAATAAATTTGGAATAACATTTAAATTTGAATCCCTTCAAGATTTTAATGCAAATAAACTAACATGGCCTGTTGACAAATATGTAGCAGGTTTGCTTTTAAAATGAAGTATAAAAATCTTTTGGTTATTATTTTTCTTAAGCTCCAAGGGTGGATATTTCGCTAGTAATGTTTTGCTGTTTTTTTGTGCAACTATTTTTGCTTTTCGCGGTTGCCTTGCCTTTTATTAAGCACTGAGGCCACAACCTGTTTAATCAATGAGATATCATTCATGTAGAACTGATTTGTGTGTAAACCGTTGTTTTTAATTGGATCCCTCCTATGGAGAAAAAAACTCTATCAGCCATAAGCCGGATTCTGTTCCTTGCGGTGGCTATCATTTATCTGAATTTTACATTACTGCAAAATTTTATCTGCCTACCCTCCGACGAATTTTGAACGAGCAGTTCTTCTCTTTCGACCGCCGGTTTACATGGCATTTCAGCACATAAGGTTTACCCATAATAAAAATTACTTTTTATTATCGTGAGCTCTTACCTCACGTTTTCACCCTTATTCCTACGATAGTAGAAACGGTTATTTTCTGTGGCACTTTCTCTTGCATTTTGCAGCCGGATGTTATCCGGTATGTTGCTCTTTGCTGTCCGGACTTTCCTCCGCTTAAAAAGCAGCGATAGCCGGCTGATAGAGGCTGTAAAGATAATTATTGTTTTCGTTGTTTCAGAAATACTTCAGTTGCACCATAACCGTATTTCTCATGGTAAGTATTTTGAAAACTGTAAACCTCTTTGAAAGATTTAAGTTGCTCGTGAATATTTTGTTTTAACCTTCCCTCGCCTATTCCATGAATAAAAGTTACTTCCTTTTTATTATGCGCAAGAGCTAATTCCAAATATTTTCTAAAAGTAGATAATTGTAATTCCAGTATTTCCGGTGTTGTTAAAGATGATGGATCATCAACTAATCTTTCTATATGAAGGTCAACTACAGACCTCGCCGGCGGCAGATGGTCTTTAATTTTTGAAAGGTCATACACCTTGAATCCTTTGTTATTCAATTTTGTAAAATCAAGTTCTTCATTTATCTGCTTCGCAGGATATTCTCCAAATAATTCATAAGAAAATGAAGCATCATTCTTTAGGTTTGTTTGCTCAACCTTTTTAAACAACTGCTTGCCTTTTAGTTTTTTTAAAACCTCAAAATAAGGAGCTTTATTTTTATTTTGTTTAAGAAGGGAAAACTCAAAGCTGAACTTTGGGTTATCACTTACATCTTCAAAGTTTATATCATGCAGATAAAATTCAGAATTTTTATGGATAACAGAATTTACCTCAAAAGTGCTTACATCTGAAAAAAATAATGCGTATTTAAAATTGTAATCTTCATCATTGTTGTTAATGAGATATACTTTTAATTTTTCAACAACATCGTCTTCAAAAATATCTTTATCCAAAATAGGAATGAAGCTAAGTTCCACTCCGTCTTTGCCTGATTTTCTTCCGATTTGTTTTTCACGTTTTATCTGATCTATGTAAATAGTTTTTCGTGCAGGCTCCTCTTTCTTTTTTGAAAACATTTCAAAATAAGGAAAATCAATCTGATCCATATAAGCAGGAAACTTAACTCCTTTTACTTCTATAAGAACCATATTTTCGTTTATTAGATCTACAACTTTACCTTCTTCTTTGGTAAGCTGAACAATAATTTTATCTCCTATTTCATATTTCATTTTATTGTTTCCTCAGAATTTTGGGGTGCAAGTTTACTTTTTTTATAACCATAAGAAAGATAAAAAATTATACCAATTACTAACCATCCTATAAACCATGCCCAGTTTTCTTTTGTCATACCCGTAAGTAAATACAGGCAAGTTGTAACTCCCATCAATGGTATAAGTGAAAACTTTTTAACGAACCCAATTATGCATAATAAAATTGTTATAAGCCAAAATATTACTAATGAAATTTTAGGAGTTGCGAGGTCCATAAAACTTTGTGAACCTGAAGTGTAATCTGCATTTCCTGAAAAGTCATAGTTAAACATATCCTTAAAATAAACAGGCGAAAGATATTGGGCAATTATTATTGCCGCTATTATTATTACAGGATAAATAATTTGACCATTTATATATGGCAGATGAAATCTTCCGGGAATTTTTTCTTTTCTGGGTATTAATAAAACTCCGCCACAAACAAGAACAAATGCAAAGAGAGTAGCAATTGATGTAAAGTCGAGAACAAATGTTTTATCTGTAAATATAATTGGAAGCCCTACAACCAGTCCTGTTACAATTGTAGCAAAGGAAGGGGTTTTAAATTTGGGATGTAATTTTTGAAACGCAGATGGTAACAATCCATCGCGGCTCATACTTAACCAAACCCTAGGCTGGCCCATTTGAAAAACAAGCAACACACTTGTCATAGCAACAACCGCAGTAACTGCCACAATAATTTGCATCCAGGCAATATCAAGGTTTTGTTTTTCAAAAATAAAAGCAAGAGGATCGCCAACACCTTCAAATGATCTGTAATTAGCAACTCCTGTAAGCACCAGCGACAATAAAATATATATTGTAGTGCAGATTACTAAACTTAAAATCATTCCCTTCGGGAGATCTTTCTGTGGGTTTTTGCTTTCTTCGGCAAGTACACTCACAGCATCAAAGCCAATGTAGGCAAAGAATACACTACTTACAGCAAGCATTACTCCTCCAAATCCGTTAGGCATAAAACTTTTTATACCTTCATTGTTTTCAGGAAGCCAGTTAGCAGTGAGGTCGTTAGCAAAAATTAAATATCCGCCTACTATTATTATAAGAAGTACTATTCCCAATTTTAAAATAACCATTAGGTTACTAAAATTTCTACTCTCTTTAATACCTCTGTAAACCAACCATGTAATAAGAAAATTTATAAGTAAGGCCGGGATATCAACAATAATCCTTAAAGAGCCAACCAAAGGTGCAGTATTCCAAGCAGCAATTGCTTCGGCATTATTACTGCCGGCCATAACAGCATCTTTTGCTTCCATATAACTTGTAGAAAAGTATTCAGGAATTTTCATTCCAAGTTTTGCCATTAAGCTTGTAAAATAATCGCTCCAACTATAAGCTACATAAATATTCCCAATTGAATATTCCATAATAAGGGCCCAACCTATAATCCATGCCATTAATTCTCCGAAAGAAGCATAAGCATATGTATAAGCACTTCCTGCAATCGGAATTCTGCTCGCAAATTCACTGTAGCAAAGTGCAGTAAATCCACATGCTATACCGGTTATTACGAATAATAAAATTACTCCCGGCCCACCGTTAAATACCGCGTAACCCAGGCTGCTAAAGCTTCCTGCTCCTAATATTGCTGCAATTCCAAAGAAAGTTAAATCTCGTGCTGATAAAACTCGCTTAAGGCCAAAATCTGCATTTTTAGGCCCGTCGCCACTTTCGGATAATATGCTTGAAATATTTTTTTTTCTGAATAATGATTCGCTCATTGTTGGTTAGGTTTAAAATTCCCGCTGCATAAGTTGCGCAGCAAAATGAAATAATTGCTCCTTGTTTTTTGAAATCACTGCTGTTTCATTTAAATGATGGATAGCAGTTTCATAATATTTTTGTTTAAGTTCACCCACCCATTCATCTGAATTATATTTTTTAAATAATGAAAGAACCTTATTGATTTTATCAGCATCACCTTCCCCTGAATATGCTTTTATCAAATAATTTCTGTCTGTTTTATCAGCATTTTCAAGAGCATGCAAATACAGGCACGTTTTTTTATTTGCCAAAATATCACCGCCGGCTGTTTTTCCGGTTTTCTCAGTATCACCAAAGGCATCTAAATAATCATCCTGAATTTGAAAAGCAATACCCAGGTTTTTTCCGAAATTATATAAATGTTGCTGTGTACCTTTTCCGGCTCCGCCGAGAATTGCACCCATCTGCAAACAACAACCCACAAGTACAGACGTTTTCAAAGAAATCATTTCCAAATATTCATCCATAGAAACAGTTTCTCTTTTTTCGAAATCTAAATCTAATTGTTGCCCTTCGCAAACTTCTTTTGCAGTTTTATTAAAAAGTTCAAATATTTCGTGAAGAAAATTTATGTCAATTTTATTTAATTCTTCATAAGCTTTTACAAGCATTACATCTCCCGCCAGCAAGGCGGTAGGTTCATCAAATTTTTTATGAACTGTAGGCTTGCTTCGTCTTACAGGTGCACGATCCATTATATCATCGTGTATTAAGGTGAAATTATGAAAGAGTTCAATTGCATTTGCGGCGTAAAAGCTATTGCTATTTAAATTGCCAAATAGCTGATTTGCCATCAATACAAGTACAGGCCTTATTTTTTTTCCACCTAACGATAAAATATATTCTGCAGCCTGATACAACCGTTCGGGCTTTTCAGGAAACTGTTGTGCAAAGGTCCGCTCTTCAAATAAGCGTGATAATTCCCGGAAAGATTGCATTATTTTTTAGCAGATTTATTAGTTGATTTTTTCTGTGCTTTTTTCGCGGCTTTTTTTGCCGGCAGTTTCACATCGCTTACCCACTCATAATCAAGTTGCCTTTTAATAAGGTTAGCAGAAACCACTTTTATTTTGGTTTTATCGCCAAGCCTGAAAACTTTTCCATGTCGCATTCCTGTAAGCGAGAAGGAATCGGCATCAAAGCGGAAATCATCATATTCAGCCAGAGATGAAGTGCTGACAAGCCCTTCACATTTATACTTTACGGTTTCAACCCAAAATCCAAAATTCGATACACCACTTATAACCCCCTCAAATTCCTCATCTATATAATCAGACATAAATTCAACCTGCTTATATTTATTTCCGGCTCTTTCGGCATTTTGTGCATTCTTTTCTTTGGCAGAGCAATGATTGCATTTTTCATCCATTTCCTTATCAACCTTCACATTTTTATCAATGCATTGTTGCAAAATACGGTGAGCCATTACATCAGGATATCTTCTGATAGGAGAAGTAAAGTGGCAATAATTTTCAAAACCTAATCCGTAGTGGCCAATGTTTTCTGTTGTATATTTTGCTTTTGCCATAGTGCGGATACCAATTTGCTCAAGAACATGTTGTTCAGGTTTTCCTTCTATATCTTTTAAAAGTTTGTTGAAAGAATCTGCAATGTTATCCGGATTTTTGATATCCACTTTGTAACCAAAGCGAGAAGCAAATGCAGCAAACTGTACTAGCTTATCTTCATCAGGTTTATCATGAACGCGGTAAGGAAAAGGAATTGCTGCTTTATTAATTTTTATTTTTGAAACGTATTCAGCCACTGCCCTGTTAGCCAGCAACATAAATTCTTCTATTAATTTGTGAGCTTCCTTGCTTTCTTTTACAATTATATCTATTGGTTTGCCGTTTTTATCGAGTTTAAATTTTACTTCCTGCGACGAGAAATTAATTGCTCCGTTCTTAAACCTTTCAGCCCGGAATTGCTGGGCAAGATTATTTAAAAGTAAAATTGCTTTGTTATGAATTCCGTCTCCGGTTTCAATTGTTTTTTGAACCTCATCATAAGTAAACCTATGGTCACTGCAGGTTATAGTCCTACCAATCCAAGTATGCTTTATTTCTGCCCTGTTAGTAATTTGAAATACAGCAGAGAAAGTGTATTTTTCTTCATTTGGCCTTAGGGAACATAATTCATTTGAAATTTTTTCTGGCAGCATAGGGTTTACCCTATCGGGAAGATAAACACTAGTGGCGCGTTCGTATGCAGCTTTATCCAAAATACTTCCCGGTGTTACAAAATGGCTCACATCAGCAATATGAACTCCAATTTCGTAGTAACCGTTGTCCATATTTCTTATTGATATCGCATCATCAAAGTCTTTTGCATCATCAGGGTCAATAGTAAATGTAAGTATATCTCTGAAATCTTTTCTTTTCTTGCTTTCTTCCCGCGAAATTCTTCCATTTAATTTGTGAGCCTCTTGCAAAACATCATCCTCAAATTTTAAAGGAAAACCTTCCTCTAAAATTATTTCTTTCATTGCAAGGTCTGAAGCGTTTTTAAAATTAAGCACTTCAACAATTTCGCCTTGGGGCTTTTTGTCGGATTTATCCCATTTTACAAATTTGGCCAAAACCCTGTCCCCGTTTTTAGCAGATTTTATTTTTTCAATTGGAATATAAAAATCAGGAAGTGATTGATTTGATGACACAAAAAATGCAACATTTTTATTTATTTCCAAATTACCAACGTAATTTTTTTCGGAACGTGAAACTATGTCTATCACCTTTCCTTCAGATCTTCCCGCCGAACTATGTTTTGTAATTTCAATTTTTACGGTATCGCCGTTAAAGGCTTTTCCAAGATCGTTAGGTTTGATCAAAATATCCTGATCATAATTTTCGATTGTTACAAAGCCTGTTCCGCTTCTGCTGATATCAAGGATGCCTGTATAAGCAGTAGTTTTTTTAGGCTGTTTATTTTGTTTTTTCATCAACTAAATTATGTTGCAATTTAAGGAAATGAGAAGTTCTTTTAGCCTTGCGGCAAAAGTTAATACAGCATTCTCACTTTGATTGTATCTTTTTCCTTCTTTAATAATGTTTCGGCCGCCTTGCTGAGGTTTTTATCAACATCTAAAACAACATATCCGATAAGGTCATTTGTTTTAAGGTATTGACCTACAATATTTATTTTATTTTTACTTAATACAGTATTTAGCCGACTTAACACTCCGGGAACATTATTGTGAACATGTAATATTCTGTGGGTGTTTTCGATGGGAGGAAGTGCCAAAGCAGGAACAGAAAGGCTGCCAAGAGAAATTCCCTTTTCAAGGAAATTAAACATTTTAAGGCTTACATCATTCCCAATATTTTGCTGTGCTTCCTCTGTGCTTCCTCCGATATGAGGAGTTAAACAAACATTATTTAAGCCTTGCAATATGCAACTAAAATTATCTCCACTTTTTTCCGGCTCTTCAGGGTAAACGTCAATCGCTGCGCCACTCACAATATTATTTACCAAAGCGTGTCTCAAACAATTAAGATCTACAACTTCTCCCCTTGCATAGTTTATAAGAATTGCTCCTTTTTTTACAGAAGAAATATTTTCTTTGTTAATCAAATTTTTTGTTGATGAAAGTTGTGGTACATGAAAGGTAATAATATCACTTTGTTTTAAAACCTCTTTCATAGTTTTTGCGGCAACAGCATTTCCAAGCGGTAGCTTGACTTCTGTATCATAAAAAATAACCTTCATGCCAATGGCTTCAGCAATAACACTTACCTGGCTGCCAATGTTTCCGTAACCAATTATGCCAATGGTTTTTCCACGAAGTTCATGCGAACCTTTTGCATCTTTTAACCATTTACCCTCATGAGCAGCTTTATTTTTTTCAAATATTTTTCTAATCAACATTATAGATGAACCGATAACAAGTTCGGCAACACTTCGCGTATTGCTATACGGTGCATTAAAAACTGCTATTCCCTTTTCTGTTGCAGATTTTACATCAACCTGATTTGTTCCAATACAATAACATCCAATTGCTAGCAATTTTTCAGCGTTTTGTAAAACCCTTTCTGATATTTTGGTTTTGCTTCTAATGCCAAGAATATGAACATTTTTTATCTCCTTAATTAATTCATCTTCACTCAGAGCATTACTTACACTTCGTATGCTTGTATATCCGTTTGTGATGAAAATTTGTGATGCGCTTTCATTAAGATTTTCTAAAAAAAGGATTTTTATTTTATCTAACGGATAACTAATAATATTTTTGCCCTTCATTTTTTTTTAAAAATACTTTCAAGCAAAAGTATATAAATAGATTTTTGATAATTCATTATGCCTGTAAAAAACATTATTTACTTATTAATTGTAATCTTTCTTTCTTCGGTATTTTCTTGTAAGAGTAAATCACATAAAAAATTAGTAACAGGATCTCACGATACTGTTCTGCAATTTAAAACAGGCCCTTTATCGAAATCAGATTCATTATTTTTAAACGGAGTTGCCGAAAAATGGTTCGATAAGTTTTTAAAACGTTCAAATTTTAATGGAGGGTTCTTGGTTGCAAAAAACGACAGAGTTGTATTTGAAAAATATTCAGGATTAGCTTCATTTCCAAACGGTGATTCAATTTCGTCAAATACTCCTTTTCATATTGCTTCGGTTTCAAAAACTTTCACTGCAATGGCCATTTTAAAATTGTGGCAAGAGGGTAAAATAGATATAAATAAAAACGTTTCCAATTATCTTGATTCATTTAATTATCCCGGTGTAACTGTAAAAACATTATTAAATCATCGAAGCGGACTTCCAAATTATCTCCATTTTATGGAGGAATTAAATTGGGATAAAAAACAATTCGCAACCAATAAAGATGTTTTTAATATTCTTGTAAACAAGAAGGATGAAATAAAAAACATAGGAAGGCCGGATGCCTCCTTTAATTATTGCAACACAAATTATGTATTACTTGCATTGATTATTGAAAAAGTTTCAGGTATGAGTTATCCTGAATATATAAGGAAAAATTTCTTTAATCCAATAGGAATGAAGCATAGCTTCGTCTATACTCCTGCAGATTCTGGTAAGATTACATATTCTTTCGATTGGAAAAGGAATCTTATACCAATGGATTTTTTAGATCATACTTACGGTGATAAAAATATTTACAGCACTCCGGAAGATATATTAAAGTGGGACATGGCATTAAACAGTAATTTGATATTTAGCGATTCGGTATTAAATTATGCTTATACTCCCTACAGTAACGAAAAGCCCGGTGTTAGAAATTATGGCTTAGGATGGAGGATGAATATTTTTCCTGATGGTAAAAAAACTGTTTATCATAATGGATGGTGGCATGGCAACAATGCGGTTTTTTTGAGGGTTCCTTATGATAATATCACCATAATTGTTTTAGGTAATGTATATAACCGATCAATTTACAAAGCACATGAAATGCTCTCAGACATTGATTCTAAATCGAACCGTTCAGAGATTGAAGATATAAATAAGGAAGGCGGCGCTTTATAATTATGCAATTTGCGAGAAGAACAAATAAGCTAAAAGTATTGATGTTATAATTCCAACCAAATCAGCAAGGAGCATTGCGCCAACTGTGTATCTTGTATTGCTGACAGATACTGCACCGAAATAAACTGCAATTACATAAAATGTTGTATCCGACGAACCTTGTAATATACATGAAAGAATTCCTGCAAAAGAATCAGGTCCAAAAGTATTCATCGTGTCAACCATCATTCCTCTGGCGCCGCCGCCACTAAAAGGTTTTATTAATGCAGTTGGAATACCATCAATCCAGCGGGTATCACTTCCAAAATATGAAACTAGGTTTTTTAATGCGTTAATCACAATATCAAACGAACCGCTTGTGCGTAAAAGGCTTATAGCCACGAGCATCCCAACCAGGTAAGGAATAATTTTTACAGCTGTTTCAAATCCGCCTTTTGCGCCGGCGACAAATGAAGAAAATACATCAACTTTTTTCACTAATGCAGCAACAATAATTAATAAGAATATGAGAAGTATTAATCCGCTGCTAATGTTTCCTGAGACAATCTGAACATTTTCGGGTGAAAGAGATTTTATGTAAACAACTAAAGCTGCAATAATTGCAGAAATGCCTGCAATCCAACCCATAATTACAGGCTGAAAAATATTTATTTTTTGTTTGATGCTAACTATAAACATGGCTGCGATGGTAGCCACAAAAGTTGCGATCATACATGGAAGGAAAATATCCATAGGGTTTGCTGCCCCTGCTGCGGCTCTTAATGCAATTATGCTAACGGGTATTAATGTTAATCCTGAAGCATGAAGGCATAGAAACATTATCTGTGGATTAGAAGCAGTGTTTTTATTTGGATTTATTTCCTGCAGGCTTTCCATTGCTTTAATCCCAAATGGAGTTGCGGCATTGTCGAGCCCTAAAAGATTAGCTGAAAAATTCATAACCATGTGGCCCATGGAAGGATGATGTTTGGGAATTTCAGGGAAAATTTTTGAAAAGAAGGGGCCAATAATCCTGGATAAAAACCGTATCCCTCCTGCACTTTCGGCTATAGCCATAAGCCCCATAAATAAGGCCATAAAACCAATTAACCTGAGTGAAAGTGTTACCGCTGTCTGGCAGGTTTCAATGATTCCATCTGCAGCTTGCAGCTTAAATTTTATAATATTTCCGTTATTATTATAATACGTATATCCGTTATTTGTTATCTTTTTACCCGGTAATAATGAATCATTAAGTTGATTTGGTAACAAATGATTACTGTTTTTTACAAGAACAACAGTATCTCCGGATTTTCCGGTTACCATATTTGTAAAAATAGATTTGCTATCTGCAAAAAAAAGTATTTTAAAAGCGGCAACCGCAATTGCTATAATTATAAAAGCTGACCATATTCTGCTTAATGCCATTGGGAATGGTTTCAGTTAAAAGGTAAAAATAAGTAAAACAAAAAAATGCAAGTAAAAGAAGCTTGCAAATCTTACCTTTGCGCCTTTAAAATTAAAATTGCAATGGCTTTACAAGCAGGAATCGTGGGATTACCAAACGTAGGAAAATCAACTTTATTTAATGCGGTCAGCAACAGTGCAAAGGCTCAGGCCAGTAACTATCGCTTCTGTACAATTGAACCTAATGTTGGGCTTGTAAATGTGCCCGATCCAAGATTAAATAAACTGGAAGAACTTGTAAAACCAAACCGTACAGTGCCGACGCAGATTGAGATAGTTGATATTGCAGGTCTCGTTAAAGGAGCAAGTAAAGGTGAAGGCCTTGGTAACAAATTTCTTGCGAATATTCGTGAAGTGGATGCAATTATTCAAGTGATAAGATGCTTTGAAGATGAAAATATTTTAAGAGAAGAAGGCCCAATTAATCCTGTGGGCGATAAAGAAATCATTGAAACAGAACTTCAATTAAAAGACCTTGACAGTGTTGTAAAAAAAATACAACGTGTTGAAAAGTTAATCAAATCCGGCGACAGCAAAATAAAAGCTGAATACGAAGTGCTTCAACGCTGCCATCAACATCTTGAGCAAGGAAAAAACATAAATTCCTTAGGGTTGTCAAAGGAAGAGAAAGCGGCAATTGAAGATATTTTTCTTTTAACTGATAAACCTGTATTATATGTTGCAAATGTTGATGAAGCCTCAATGCATACAGGAAATAAATACTCACAAATGTTGATTGATGCAGTTAGTAAAGAAGGCGCTGAAGTTATTGTTATGACAAATGCAATTGAAGCACAAATTGCGGAATTTGAAAATGAAGAAGACAGGCAGATGTTTATGGATGAATATAAAATGACTGAACCTGCGCTTGACAGGTTAATTCATTCAACATATAAACTACTAAACCTATCAACATATTTTACTGCAGGTGTGCAGGAAGTGCGGGCCTGGACAATACAGCAGGGCTGGAAAGCACCTCAAGCTGCCGGAGTTATCCATACTGATTTTGAAAGAGGCTTTATTAAAGCCGAAGTTATTGCTTATGATGACTTTGTAAAATATGGTTCAGAGGCAGCATGCCGCGATAACGGCAAATTACGAATTGAAGGAAAAGAATACATAGTTAAAGACGGAGATATAATGCACTTCCGTTTTAATGTTTGATTTCTTTGTTGTCTTTTTTTAAGGTCATTTCTTCATTAAAATGTTTTTCCTGATGTTCAAGAGAACTATCATGTTCAGGATACCTTTCGGCCGCCTTTATTGGCTGAACTGCATTCGTGTTGGCTGCGCCGGGATGCGGCATTTCCCTTATTTTAAGGTCTTTTTCTTTCTCATTCATATTGCTAATTTTAATTGAGTTATTGCAATAAATTTACCAAATTAAAAATTACTTTTTTGATTCGAGATAAACTGTTTGAGTCGGATAAGCCAAATTAATTTTGCGGTCGTTAAATTCTTTGAATATTTTAATAAAAATTGACTGTTGCCTGTCCATATATAAGTTATAATCTGCCGACAATACATAATAGACAAATTCAAAATCAAGAGTTGACTTTCCTAAGCTCATGAAATGCCCTCTGTCGTAGCGTAAATCATTTTCGCTTTCTATAATATTTTTTACAATAGCCGGGATTTCTTTAATAGTTTCAACATGAGTATCGTAAGCAATGCCTAATTTAAAAACCACGCGCCTTATTTCCATTCTTCGGAAATTATGCACCCTCGAATCTGTGAGGTATTTATTAGAACAAACCAATTGTTCGCCACTTAAAGTTCTAAGCCTTGTTGTTTTTATGCCAATGTATTCCACAACACCGCCTTTGTCGTCAAATGCAATGTAGTCGCCAATTTCAAAGGGTTTATCAAAGTATATTACAAAATAAGAAAAAAGATCACCAAGAATAGTTTGGGTTGCCAGAGCAATTGCAATTCCGCCAATTCCTAAACCTGCAATTAAGGTTTTTATATTGTAGCCAAGATTGTCGAGAAGAAATATAAAACCTATTATCCAGATTATAATGTTGATTATAAGAATTAGGCCATTTGCTTGTTTCTTTCTTGCCTCGTTTTGATCGGTATGCTTTACCGAACCTATAATCAACTGCTTTATAACTGATGTAACACTTCTTAGTATGTAGAACATTATAAGTATCCACGTGAGGACACCTATCTTATCCATAATTTTTTTTGGGATATTCAGATATGAAATTGCACTATAAACAATAGCAATAAATATAATAGGGATTATAGATTTCTCTATAGTAATGAAAACAAAATCATCAATTGAGTTCAATGTTCCTTGTGCCCAGGTTTTAAGCCTTCCTATTAAAAACTTTTTAACAAGTTTTAAAACTACTGCAGCTATTAAAATTGTTCCAATACAAATTATCCAATTTAAAATGCTGTTTCCAAAATAAACTTTATCAATCCACTCTCCCATTTTTATTAATTATGGTTGTTTATTTATCAATTTCAGTACCGAACCATACAACAGCGTAATTCTCTGAAATGCCAATACCTATCGCTTTAAAATTTGAGGAACTCCATATATCCTTATTAAGGATTATGTTATTATGGCCTTTGCTGTTTTGCCAAACATTTAGTGCTTTTTGTGTGTCAACGCTGCCGCTTGAATAAAATGCAATTTCATAACCATTTCCCTTATATGCAGTTAATTCCGAAGGTTTACTCCACATTAGTTTTGCATCAGAGGCGGAACCTTTATAACATACAGGCAGCCACTTCCCTTTATTTGACCAACTATGTAAATTGCAATTATTATTAAGCTGATAATTTTGCTGCAAATCATTTACGTGAGTTTTCGCAACTACATTTAATGATTTTGAAATTGGAATTTCAGAAAGACCATGCTGCTTCCTGTAACTCATAATTTTATTAAACAAATCTTTTTCTTTGTCTGTTAAAGACTGTGACATAACTGAAGTAATTCCAAAAACTAAAACCACAATTAGAAAGATGTATTTTTTCATTTTTCCTTTTTATTTGTTGTACAGAGGCTTTAACGTATATCCCTGCTGCCTTAATAAATTAATGATACCGTTTTTCCCGGGAAGATGTGCAGCTCCTACAGCTACGAAAACAGGCTTGCCTTTTAAAATTAAATTTAATTGCTTCGCCCAATTTATATTTCGGTTGTCTAATAAAACCGCTTGATTTTCCTCGCTTCCATATTCAGAAGATTTTAATAATGAATCGTAATTGCTAAAATCCTGATTTTTATAATCGTTTACCATTTTCTGAAACTGTATATTATAAGAACCAATGCTGTCAATGCTTTTCAAAAGGTCTCTTGCCTGAACATCATAAGGGATACTGTCAAAAACGGAGGCTTGGAATTCTAAGGTTTCCAGGCCTTTAATTGGCTTTGATTGTTTTTTTGCAATTAACATTAATTCCTGTTCCACACTGCTGACATTTTTACAAGGCATTAATTTTGGATAAATAAGAGCTTGTAAAAAAAGTGGTTTAAGGCTTTGCATCATTTTAAAAGGAACCTTTATACTGTCGTTGAAATATTTCTCAACTCTGTCAAATTCTTCCGGGGTGTAAAGATCTTTTAAGGTTTTGTCTTTCATTTTCATAAACTTCATTCCGGAAAGCATAAGAGTAGGATCATCCAGGTCCATTTCAAAATACACAGTATCAGCGTCAGCTAAAGCATTTTTTAAATTTTCGCTGAAATTCACATCCTCCTTGCAAACCATATGCATAGTTCCAAAAATGAATGACGGTTTTTTTAGCCCTTTACCTGAAATCTCCCACAACAATGTATTATCGTCATTGTTAATCTTATATGATTTTTTTTGAGAAAAGGCCTGGACAGAAAGAAGAATTAAAATTGTTAGTACAATGATTCGCATTTGGTAAATTTATAAAAAGTTACCTCTTCATTGGTAATGCAAAATGTTTTTAAGAAAATTTTGAACCTTTTTCATAATAATATGTACAGAAATTTTATGAAGTTATTTTTTGTGTTGATATGTTCAATTGTTTTTACTCATCCCTCTTTCGGGCAAAGCCCGGAAATATCATCAAAATACAAGAGTGCTGAGACAGCCAAAATGACTTTTATTAGTTTTGAAAGTTTTAAAAACTCCTATGGAAAAAATGCTGCCTCTTGGTTCGATTACTACAAAATAGTAGAGCAATCCCGGCTTCTCAGTAACCCCGAAAAGGATAAAATAAAACATCAAATTTTTGATGAGTCATCGCAATACATTGATGGAACGTGGCAAAATGAGTTTTTTAAATATCTCGGTAGCGAGCACCGTGACAGTTCTTCACTATTTAATGCATTAAAATTGTCTGAAGATAATTTCAATTTGTTTCCTTATGTGGTTCAATATGCTGTGATAAAGGGAAATTTATTATTAGCAGAAGAGTACTCAAAAAAATATTCTAACGTAGTTAGAATCTCTCCTGCTGAAATGGAATATTCCTATAATACACTTATGTCTGCTGATTCCTTTTCAACTATTTATTCAAAGGGGCTTTTGGATATTTTGAATTTAAGTGTATTAAAATATGTATATAATATTCGTAAGGATGTTGAATTGAAGTTTTTTACTGGCATTATAAAAAACGGCGAAAGAAATTATTTAGCATTGTCTTTAGGTAAAGAAGAAATTTTAAAATATAATAATGGATATTATTCGGGGTTATTGATTAGCACACAAAAACCTAATAGAGGTTTTAATCCATCTGTTTTTAAAACAAATTATATTGAAAGCACTTCACTTTTACCTGAATCTCTATTGCCGGTTTACAAGAATTATTTTCCTTCTTTCTTATTGTATTATCGCGAAATGGTAAGGCAAAAAAATGCTGAAGAAGTTAATAAATGGAAAAATATAATTATAAAATTAGCCACACTTACAAAAATGGTAACTGAGATTAATATCATTTTACAAAGTCCGGAATATCACTGATGAAATTATTGACAGATTTGCAACTTATTGGGTTGTTGAAACAAGGAGAAAAAGGAAGCTTTGAAGAAATATATTCGCGTTACAGCCAAAAAATTTTCAGTTTCTTTTATAGAATGTTGTGGAAAGATAAACAGTTGGCTGAAGATTGTACCCAGGAATTATTTTTAAAACTAATTAAGCATTCTTCAACTTTTGATGAAACAAAATCATTTTCAACATGGCTTTACAGTATAGCAAATAATATGTGTAAAAATGAATACAGGAAAGCAGAGGTAAGAAAAAGGAATTCAATTCTTAATGCAGAAACTATTGCAAAGCCTGAAAACCCCGACTGGAAAAGGTTTAAGGGCGCATTGCTTGATTATGTGAATAAACTTTCTGACGAAAAAAAATCATTGTACATTTTAAGGTTTCAGGAAAATTTACCGCTATCCGAAATAGGTGAAATCCTAAATATTCCCGAAGGCACGGTTAAATCCAGAATATTTTATTTATTGAAGGAATTAAAAATTCAACTTAAACCTTACGAAACATTAATAACCTATCCATAAAATATAATTATGCAAGCAGATGAAGTTATAAAGAATAAGGAATGGAATGAATTAAGTAATTCAGAAAGGGAATTGATTTATGAAATTGCTCCTGATGAAGAGCAGTTTAATTTTGTTAAAAATATCCTTATCGCTTCCGCGGAAGATATTTTTGACGTTCCGCAAATTAAAAAGAAAGAAAGGAAAATTATCCCTGTAAGAAAGTTCTTTTATATTGCTGCTGCTTCTGTTATTGCAATTATTTTTTACTCCCTAATTATTAATAAAGATTCCTTTAAAACTAAAAGGGACTCATTAGCAGTAAATAAAAGTGAGGTTAATAAAGGGGATATAACATTAAATGATTCGGCTTTACCGGAAACCGAGGTTCACCAGAATTTACCTGAAAAAATATCTTCAGTTAAAAAGAAATCATCTTCAAATAAAAAATTAAAAATACTAAAGGATAATAAAAATGTAAGTTCCTCCGAAGTGATAAACATGAGTTCAACAAGAATAAAGGAAGAAACATCTTATGATATTTCTCAAAATTTTTCAGTAAAATCTAATCCTGCATTGTCGGAATTTATTACTGAGATTTATTGAACTTTTATTTTCATGGGCTGTACAGAAAAGAAAAAATATGAAAAAAATTTTCTTTGCAGTTTTAGTGTTTATTATTTCAAAATCAGCTACAGCTCAGGTGTCCGGAAATGTAAATGCAATGTCCGGCAATTATTATTCACCACAGGTAAGTCTTCAAATTCCGTCGCAGTCTAGCAACTTTTATTCCCTGTTGGAAGCGAATGTTATGATGAATGTAAAAGCAGATTCTTATGTTGCAATTTTTAGCCTTGCTCAGTATGGAAGTACAACAGGTGAAGCAGAGGCTTCTTTAGAAACAAGAATTAAAATATTTTCCGAAGGGTTAAAAAAAATTGGAATTATTGAAGAAGATATTTTTTTCGATCCAACCACTTTTTTACCAACTTATGAAACAACATTGAGTGAGAAGAAACTTAGCAAAACATTTAATGAAGTTCCTACCGGTTATGAAATAAAAAAGAATGTTCACATTTTATTTAAAGATCAGCAACAGATAAATGAAATAGTTTCGGTAGCGGCCGCCGCTGAAGTTTACGATCTTGTAAAAGTTGATTACATTTTGGAAAACAAAGATCAGATTCTTGCAACATTGAGAAATGAAGCTCTATTAATTTTAATGCAAAAGAAAAAAATTATGGAAAGTGCAGGGCTTTTTGTAAGATTAAATAATATCGGGGAAATGAATGGAACCGCTTTTCCAAGTGAAAGATACAGCAGCTATACAGCATTTAAATCCGGAGTTCATCCAAGAGTTATTCAAAATGCAAAAAATAAAATTGAGGTTACATATAACTATGCTGATAAAAGCAAAACTGTTTATTATGACAAAGTATCAGATAAGCAATTTGATAAAATTATAAATCCGGTTGTTTTAGAACCTGTCATTCAGGTGTACTTTTCATTAAAAGCCTCTTATGTTTTATTTGATCCTGAGCAGGAAAAGAATGATAAAATTTATAATGAAAAATTAAAGGAGTTGCGTATAAAAGATTTGGAAGCTGATATTTTTATCAAAAAAAATCCACCGGTCAAAGTGAAGTAATTTGGAGAAAGGAAATTTTACATTTATAGATTCTAATATGGAACAAAATGAGAATGTTTTTTTGTGAATTATAATTATTTTCCCGGTAGGAGTTTTTCTATCGGGATTTGTTGTTGATAAAATATCTGATAGATTTTTTGAAATAATATATTGTATCGCTTCTCGGAGCTTGTTTTCATTGCTAATTCGTGTCTATTAATATTTTGCCCCACCGGGGCTGGGTAATACCAATGGTATCTGTTTCCAATTTAATTTTTGGTAAAGAAATATTTTATCCTTTCGGGATGGGGAGGAAAATTCCTGTGTTTTCTATTTTAAAACTCTGCTCCCTGTTTTTAAAAAATGGTAACC
>JAFDXB010000082.1 GCA_018268175.1 Bacteroidota bacterium
AAAATCATTAAAAAATGAAAAAACTTGTTGTTTTCGCAGTGGCTGCAATGTTGTTTTCCGGAAGCGCTTTCGCTTGTGAGGGAGGAAAAGATGCTAAAAAATGTAAAAAGGGAAAATCTTCCTGCTGCTCAAAAGATAAAAAATCTTGCGGCGAAAAATCTAAAGATAAAAAAGATAAAACCGCAAAACTTTAATATTTCAACCTCCGGCACGGAGGTTTTTTTTACTTAAAATAAGTGTTCCAACTCACTTAAATGGGAAATATTATAGGTAGCATAATCAAGATTATTTCCTTTAATATGATTTACATAAACTGAATGCATCCCTGCATTACAGGCACCTTTAATATCTGCATCAGGATTATCTCCAAGCATTATACTCTCAAAAACATTAGCTCCTGCTTTATTTAAAGCATACTCAAAAATTTCTTTCTTTGGCTTTAAACTATTGCTGCATTCAGAAGTAATCATATTAATAAAAAACGGATCTAATCCACTGTTTTTTACCTTCATCCATTGCGTTTTTTTAAAACCATTGGTAATTAAGTGCAGTTTATAATTTTTATTATTCAAATAGGTTAATATTTCCTTTGTATGCGGAAATATCTCTTTTTTGGTTGGCAGAATTTCCAAAAACCTTTCGGCAAGCTTTTTTGATAACTTTTCATCAGCTATCTTAAAATCCATAAGAGTCCGCCACATTCTCTTCCACTTTAAATCATCAGCAGAAATATATCCATGATGATACCTTTCCCATAAAATTTTATTGTGATGAAGATATTTTTGATAAAAATCTGAAAATTCAGCAGAAATAACTGATGACAAAGAAAATTCAATAAAAATTTCTGAAAGGCTTACCTCAGCATTTTTATCAAAATCCCAAAGTGTATGATCTAAATCAAAAAACAAATGGGAGTAAGATGCAGTATTTTTCATTATTTGTAAATGTAACTAACTTTATTTAATGATAGTAGTAGTTACCGGCGCTGCCCGCGGAATTGGGTTTGCTATAACAAAAAAATTCGCACAAAACGGAGATACAGTAATTGCTTGTTCAAGAACGGAACAAACTCTTAAAAACTCAATAAGCAGAATAAAAGCAGAAATCCCCAATACTGATATTCATTCAATTGCACTGGATATTTCAATCGAAGAAAATGCTGATAAATTATCTGATTTTGTTGCAACCATCGGCGCTGCCGATATATTAATAAATAATGCCGGTTATTTTATTCCGGGAAGTTGTTTCGACGATAACGAACGGTCTCTTGAAAAAATGATGGCCGGAAATTTATACAGTGCATTTTATGTAACAAGAGCGTTACTTCCGGCGATGCTGAAAAAAAAGTGTGGACATATTTTTAATATGTGTTCAATTGCTTCTTTAAAAGCTTATGAAGGAGGAGGAAATTACAGTGTCAGCAAGTTTGCACTTCACGGATTAACACTAAATCTTCGCAACGAATTAAAAGATAAAGGAATAAAAGTTACCGGTGTATATCCCGGCGCTGTTTTAACCGATTCGTGGGAAGGTTTCGATAACCAAGATAACAGGATTATGGTTCCTGATGATATTGCAGAATTAATATTTTCAGCCGCAAGGCTTAGCCCCGGTGCAACTGTAGAGGAAATAATTGTGCGGCCACAGAAAGGAGATTTATAAGCGACCTTTAACAGATATTATTACATTCAAATTATAAATTTGCTGCTGTAATAATGCGTTTACCGGAGAAAATATTATTAATTGTTTTTTTTGTTGCTTCTTCTATAGCAATTTATGCGCAGCCAAAGTTCAAGGTAAAAATTTATCCATCGCAAATTCGGCAAGGTGAACTTGCAACATTAAAATTTACTATCGAAGATTTTCAGGATGCAAGAAAATTTTCATTCCCTGTAATAGAAGGATTGAAAGTAATAAACGGCCCGGAAAATCACAGCGAATCTGTAACTGTAAATGGAATTCAAAAAAGTTATTCTGAAATAATATTTGTTGTAAGAGCTGAATCTCCGGGATATTATAATTTCTCAAACACTACATGCATTGTTGATGGTGAACAAATGAAATGCAGGCCTGCAACACTTACTGTGTTAAACAATAACGATTTTAATTCTGAACTTTATAAAGAACAGTGTATAAAAAATATCGGGGATGCCGATAACCGTGTGAAAGAAAAAATGCACCTTAAACTTAGTCTTTCAAAAAACACATGTTTTGTTGGTGAGCCTGTAGTTGCCACTTACAGGTTGTATTCCAGATTAAACAGCGATTGTAAGCTGGTTAAAAATCCTTCCTTTAATGGTTTTTCTGTTATTGAAATGCAATCGCCTGATGTTACTGAAAACTATTTTGAAAATATCAACGGTAAAAAATATAATGTATATGTAATTCGCAGGTCGCAGCTATTTCCGCTTACAGCGGGAAGAATGGAGATTGACTCAATGACAGTAGACGGTGATGTAAATTTTGTAAACACATCAGATAATTATAATTTATTTTCTCATGCAATAAACCTTAACTCCGGCACCGGCGAATTAATTGTAAAACCGCTACCAGCAAATAAACCGGATGGATTTAATGGAGCTGTTGGAAATTTCAACATCAGTTCATCTCTTGAAAAGGATGAAATTCCTGTAAATACTACAGGAAAATATATTTTAAAAATAAGTGGGTCAGGTAACTTTCAAATGCTCACTGCGCCTGTTATTTCATGGCCGCAAGGTTTTGAATCATTTACTCCAATGGTAGTTGATAATATAGAAAAGGAAAGTTTCCCAACAACTGGTTCTAAAATATTTGAATATAATTTTAATTTAAAAAAAGAAGGAAGGTTTACCATACCTCCGGTGAAATTTAGTTTTTTTGACCCGGAAAATAACAGATACAAAACAGTTTATTCCGAACCTGTAATATTGCAGGTTTCATCTCCGGCTGAAACGGTTTCTTCAATAATTTCAGCACCTAAAAAATCTAAAACTGAGTTTCCGCGTGAATTGATTATTCTTGGGTTTGCAACAATTGCAATTTCTTCAATAATAATTTTTGTTGTCAAAAGAAAAAAGACGGAAGTGATTGCTGATACTAAAGATGAAGAGATAATACAAGATAATGTGGAATATTTTACTGCTTCAGAAAAATGCCTTGAAGAAAATGATTGTAAGAATTTTTACTTCAAATTAAATTGTGATTTAAAAAATTTCGCTGTTTCAAAATTTAAAATAAAAGGCAAAGATGAAATTTTGGATTGTGAGAATAATATTTGCCGGTCAGTAATTGAAAGATTTTACAACCTCATAAATGAAGTAGAGCAAAAGTCATTCACTCCTCAACCTCAAAGCGGAAACGATGCAAAAATTGCTATGAACGATATGCTTGTGCGCTCGAAAGAAATGGTGTATTTGATAAAGAGTTACGACGTGCTTAATTCTCAATAAATTTGTAACCTACACCTCTTACTGAAATAAAATATTTGGGGTTCCTGCTGTCTTCTTCAAAGTATTTTCTGAAATTTAAAATGAAGTTATCAATAGTTCTTGTTGTTGGATAAACATTGTAACCCCAAACAGATTTTAAAATTTTTTCTCTGGTTACTACTTCATTTTTATTTTCAATTAACAGTTTTAAAAGCATTGCTTCTTTTTTGGTGAGTTCTACTTTTTCACCTGTCTTAGTTAAGCATTCCAGGGCTTTAAAATCAACTGAATTATTTCCAAAAGAATAGGTGTCTCCAATACTTTGTTTGAGATTTATTTGTTTCCCTTTTACAAGCAATTTATTAACTCTTAATAGTAATTCTTCAAGGTTAAAGGGTTTCGTGAGATAATCATCAGCTCCTTTTTTTAAACCTAAAACCCTGTCTGCACCTGAATTTCGGGCACTAAGCATCAATATTGGCATTTCGTAATTTTGAACTCTTAAGGTTTCACATACAGTGATACCGTCTATTTCAGGAAGCATAACATCCAAAATAATGAGGTCAAAATGTTCTTTCTGAACTGCTTTCAAGGCATCGCCGCCATCACTGCTTACGGTTACATCATAACCTTCAAGTTGCAGATTCAATTTTAATGCTTCAGACAAATTCTCTTCATCTTCAACCACGAGAACAGAATACTTTTTATTCATGCTTTGAAACTTTATACTAATGGTAACTCCAACGAAAATACTGCACCTCCACTTTCATTATTAAAAACTTCAATTTTTCCTTTATGAGCAATTACAATTTTTTTTGTAAGATACAAACCTAAACCTGTGCCTTTAGCAGATTTAGTAGCGATGTTTCCCATGCGGTAATTCTTTTCAAAAATTTTATTTCTTTCTTCTTCCGGAATTCCTGCTCCTTCATCTGTTATTTTAATTACACAAGTTTTTGAAGAAGAATTTAATGTAATGTAAATTTTACTTTTCGAATATTTAACTGCATTATCAAGAAGGTTACTAAAAAGTAATTGCAACATTAAATTATCACCTTTTATAAAAACTTCCCTTTCCATAACAGGTAAAAATTCTCGTGATGGATATTTGTTTTTAAATTCATCAACACTATTTTCTAAAAGTTCGCTGATGTTTAAAATTTCAATTGTTCGCGAATAACCTGTTTCCATCTGCGAAGCAAGGAGTAAATTGTTACACAATGAATTTAACCGGTTAGTTTCCTGTAATGTATTTTCAATAAGTTTTTTTAAAGTTGCTTCATCTAAATTCCTTTTTAAAATTGTTTCCAGATTTAACTTTGAAACTGCTACCGGTGTTTTTAATTCATGGCTGATAGCCATCATAAAGTGCTGTTGCTGCTCGCTTTGGCGAAGTTGCCTTCTTGCAGCCCTGAAAATATAAATTGCTGAACCTGCTATCAACAAAAGAAAGGTTATGCCTTCTCCTATGTATTGTGCATTTTTCCTTTTTTCAAATGTCCTTATTTGTAATATCTGTTCGTTGTAGTTTACAGCTGAAGAATCTATATCATTTATTTTATGTTTTGCCATCTCCATATTTTGGAGATATAAGGCAATAAACCACCATACAAGCGCTGCAATAATGTAAGCAAGCATTACCCAGTACACTATAAAAATAAATTTTATTTTGCCTGATTTACTTTTCATTAATTTCTTTTATCAAAACCCCACGACAATTTATTGCGAAGAGTTTGAAGAAAATTATTTTCATTCAACCTGATAAGGTTTATGCCAAAAGTTTCTTTTTTAACTGCAAGCTGAACTTCTTTGTTTACAATTTCCCGCCTGCTGTCCATTGTACAAATGAAGCCTTCGGTTCTGCCTTCAAGTTCAAAGCTGATAATGTTGTTATCAGGTACCACAATAGGCCTTATATTTAAGTTGTGAGGAGCAACCGGAGTAATTACAAAACTTGCACTGTCGGGGAAAACAACAGGGCCGTTGCAACTTAAAGAATATCCTGTAGAACCTGTGGGAGTGGCAACAATAAGTCCATCTGCCCAATATGTATTTAAAAATTCTCCATTCAAATAAGTATGGATTTTTATCATAGGAGAGGTGTCTTGTTTATGAATTGAAAATTCATTCAAAGCATAAGGGCAATCTCCAAAGAGTTTCATATTTGCATCAAGATGTATTAATGTTCTTTTATCTAATACATACTTTCTGTTTATTAAAGCATCCATTGCAATTTGCAAATCTTCTTTACCAATATTGGCAAGAAAACCAAGCCGGCCGTAATTAATTCCCAGTACAGGAATTCCTGATTCTTTTACTAAAGTAACTGTATCAAGCAGCGTTCCATCTCCACCAAGGCTTATCATGCAATCAATACTGCTGTCTAATTCATCTGAGGAGTTAAATGTTGAATAGTTTCCGGAAAGATTTATTGCAGAGTAAAATTTATTAAAAAAATCCTGAAAAAATACAGGTTCCACTTTTAGCTTTTTCAATTCATTAATAAGCAAACCAAGGTCAGCCACCTGATTGTTTTCTATTCCTCTGCTGTAGATTGCTATTTTCATTATTTATCAAAAACCTCCGCTTGAGTGCAAAAATACTCCCTTTTCATTTAATTGGTTGAAACTGTACTCTATGCGCAAACTTATGTCGTAAACTGATAAGATATCAATTCCTATACCTCCGGAATACAGGAATTTATTATTGAGGGGACTTTTGTATTTTTCAATATTATAAACATAGCCTGCATCAAAATATGTTTTACCAAATATTGTTACCGGGATAAATGGAATTGTTTTTAAATTAAAGGGAAGCGGAATTTTAAAATAAACTATTTTCTTTTTTAATGTATATTTTCCAAGTGTTGAGTAGGGGCCGTCAATTACATAATATTCAAGGCCTCTTAAATTATAATCACCATACCCAAAGGCATTTTGATTTATGTAAGCCAGATTATTGGGGAACTTTTTAACAGCCTGTATTGAAAAGTTACTGTACCAATTTTTTTTATGGTTTAAATAAAATCCTGCGGATGCAGAAATTTTAGTCATATTGGTTCCTCCGCTAAAGCCTATCCCTCTTTTTAAAAATTGGCCTGTAAACAAAATCCCCTGTAAGGGATATTTTATATTATCTACTTTAATGTATTGAAATGTATAACTAAAGTCAGGCATCAGACTGCTATACGCCGGTTTACCGAAATAATTTTTATTTAAATTAGAATCTATTATAAACTTATCAACTGAAAGATAATTTACCGATGCTGA
Organism: Bacteroidota bacterium; assembly: GCA_018268175.1. GTDB lineage: Bacteria > Bacteroidota > Bacteroidia > Chitinophagales > Chitinophagaceae > Ferruginibacter. Next base: position 6,680 of record JAFDXB010000082.1, read on the forward strand.
AATTGTATGCCGGCCGTAATAGCCATTGCGAATGTAGTAAGCTGCACCTGCTTGTACATTTTTATTAATAAATTTATCACTTGCATATTGCAGCAATTTATTATTCCCACTTGTGTTATACGAGATATTTCTTGTTGAAATAAACCCGGCATTAAAAGCGAAACCTCTGTTGAGTTTTGGGTTTGAATATGGCGCAGAATAATTTATTGATACATTTTTAGAGTATCCGTTAAGCAAATAAATATTCAGTTTGTCTCTTCTTCCACTTAAATTATAATGAGTGAATTTTATTCCGTAAATAACGCGTTCAAGGCTCGCATCGTAAGTCTCCACCCAGTCATTAAAGTTTCGGGCTATCAAATTAAATTGAGGAAGCGGATAGATGTACCATTTTTCTTTAACATCTACTACAATTATAAATTTTCCCGGTTCATTTTCAATTGGTGTTAGTTCCACATTCGTAAATAACCCTGTGTTGTAAATAAGATCCCTCGATTTTACCAATAGGTCATTAAGGTCATTTCTTTGAAGAGTGTCGCCGGCTTTAAACAACATTTCACGCTTAATGATATAGGTTTTGGTTTTTTTATTTCCGGTGATTAAGACATCAGAAATAACTACTCTTGATAAAGTATCAGATGCTTTTAAAATTACACTTATGAAAATAAAAACAACAGTAAAGAAGGTTTTTATTTTCATAAGGATCCCGGAGTTATAGAATTAAATGGAGAGATAATTCATTAAATGTTCATAGTTATCGTGAATCTTATTTTCAAAATCGCGGCCACCATCGAAGTAAAGTATTCTGTAATTATATCTCTCAAATGTGGAAACAATTGCTGAGCCTTCAGTATTGTTTATTTGAATTGAAACAACTATATAATTTGGTGATGCACCTGCAGAAGTATTTAAATGCAGTATTGTAGAATTATTACTTTCAACCAATCGGCTGATTTCTGAAATTGAAAAGTGAATGAATTCTATTTCCACAACTATTATACTTCCGGGTTTACCTGCGCCATTAAAAGCAGCAAGTTTTAAAAAAAGATCGTTTTTTAAAACAGCGCCGGCGTATTCATTTTCAGAGTTTACTACAGGTATAACATCAAGCCCGAATTCTGCTGAAATATTTACTGCCGATAAAAAATGTGAGCTGTTTTTAACCCTGAAGCCGCTAAATCTTTCTGCTAAAGAGGCAACAGGATCATTATCATTGTTGGCTTCCAATAATTCAGTTTCTGAGATATTTCCCAAAAATGTTTTTTCAGAAACTACAGGAATATTGTTCACAGAAAATTCAGAAATAATTTGTAATGCCTGCCGAATTGTATCGGCGGGGTTTATTGAAGGCAGGTTTGTATTTATCAGGTCGTTAATTAACATTTATTCGAAGTTAAGGCCTGAAACAATAAATAATAGTTAAAGAGCCTTTGCAGGGGTTTTTAATTTAGATAAAAATCCTTCAAGAATTTTATTAAATTCCACGGGAACTTCCATCATTGGAGCATGCCCACATTTATCTATAAAATATAATTCGCTGTTAGGAATAAGTTTATGGAATTCATGTGCAACAAATGGTGGTGTAATAGTATCGTTATTGCCCCATATTAAACATGTTGGCTGCGAAATATTTTTCAGCTCTTCGCCTAAATTATTTCTGATTGCGCTTTTTGCGAGAGCTATTATTTTTATAACTTTCAGGCGGTTGTTTGTTATTTCAAAAACCTCATCTACCAGTTCATCTGTTGCCATTGCCGGATCGTAAAAAGTAAGCTGGGTTTTGTTTTTAATGTATTCCCGGTTTCCTCTTTTAGGATAAGAATCTCCCATGCCGTTTTCAAAAAGCCCTGAACTGCCGGTTAAAATAAGAGATTTTATTTTTTGCGGGCTTTTTAAAATATGAACTAAAGCAACATGTCCGCCAAGGCTATTTCCCATTAAATGGATACCACTGTAATTTCTATGATCAATAAATTTTGAAACATATTTTTGTAAACCACCAACTGAAGTATGCAGTAAATCCATATCCAGAAGAGGCAGCATGGGAACTACAACTTTGTAGCTCGTTTTAAAATGGTCTATCAGATCTTTAAAATTACTTAAAGCACCAAATAAACCGTGAAGCAAAACCAACGGCTCTCCATTCCCTTCTTCAATAAATTTAAATTTCCCGTCTTGTTTTATTTGATAACTCATCCTTTTTTTAATATTCTTTCCTTATGCCTGTTCTAAAATTACACTATTAATGTTAATGTCTTAAATTTTCGTGCCTAAATGTGAAAAATATTCCTGCAATTCAGTAAACATATTTTTAAAAACAGGAAATAAATTGCCAAGGCTGTTCATAACTGCCGGTCCCAGCGGTTCTATATACAAGTAAAAGTTTGAAGCCTTGAAAGTATTTTCTGAAATAATCGCCGCTTCTTTTAAGTAAAATAGAATAATACTTAAAACTGCAAGGTAAATAAATGAGTATAGTGCAATTCCGCCAAGTTTATTGAGCCAGCCGAGCATTGCTAAATCAACTGCCTTTTCTATAATTTTTGCAATTAATCTTATTAGTAAAGCAATGAGAATAAAAATTATTAGAAATGAAAGTACAGGTAAATACTTGCTTGAATCTCCACCAAATTTTTCGGCTATAACCACAGATAATTTCATAGCTGCTGCAAGTGCAACAATTAATGCAATAACAGAAAATAAAGAAAGTATCAGCCCTTTCCTCCAGCCTTTAATTATTGCTGCAATTAAACTGAAGGCAATTAAAAGATCAACGATCATTATTTAGATGACAGGATTTCTTTTACTATATTACTTATAATTTTTCCATCTGCTTTACCTGCAAGTTCTTTTGTTGCCAGGCCCATTACTTTGCCCATATCCGCAGGTGAAGATGCTCCGCTTTCATCAATTATTGATTTTATTTTTTCTCTTAATTCCTCTTCAGAAAGAGGTTTTGGCAAAAAATCCTGTATTACATCTATCTCTTCTTTTTCTTTTGCGGCAAGGTCGGTTCTTCCTTGTTGCTCAAAAATTTCAGCAGCTTCCTTTCTTTGCTTAACCATTTTTGTAAGGAATTTTAATTCTGTCGCCTCATCAATATTCCCACCGGCGCCGGGATCTGTTTTTGCTTTTATGATCTCTGCCTTTATACTTCTTAATGCCCGAAGTACAGGCTCATTCTTGGTCTTCATGGCATCTTTCATTTTAGCCATTACTTTTTCTTCTAAACTCATAAAAAAATTTTTATTGTTGTTCTTCAGCCTGAATTTTACGAAACTTATTAAAAAAATCTTTTGCAAATGTTTTCATTTCTTCACTCAGTTCCGCCTGCCTTGTTGAGCGTGCAAAAGTATCAGCCATAGTCATTAACATCTGAAAAAAGAAATCACCCATTTCATCCATCATCATATCCTTCGTCCAAAGGTCTATTCTTAATGCAGTTTTATCGCCTGAATCCCAAAATGCAAGGCACATAGCTTTTGCCTTTTGTTTCATTTCAGCATTTGAATCGCTTGCCTGCCATAAAATTTCTTGTGGCATTTTGTTGGGGTCAAGAATTACATCAATATTAATAGTTGATTTTTGCATTTTTTTTCGCAAAGTTAAGTGTATTGATTCACAGCATTTTCTCTAATGTACTCATGTAGTTTGAAAATGTAAGTTCTTTAATTGCAACCGGTTTTCCGGCATTTTCATTTCTATATAAATGCATCATTTTTTCTGCTAAAGCAGAATCCTTTGATTCAGAAAATAAAATAATATTTTTCAGGATTTCATTTTCCGGTATTGTTGATATTACCGGTTTACCATATTTTAATGCTTCGTAGATATTAGAAATTCCTGCCGAAATATCGGCAAGATCTATAAATGCGTATGCAGAATTGAGAATATTTTTTTGCATGTTGCCATCCATTATTTCCACATCACTTCTGAATTTGTAACTGTTTAATTCAGGTAAAGGATTTTGAATTTTAGAATGGTTAATCAGCATTAATTTGAATGATGATTTCTGCAATTTTTTAAATATTGAAAATGCTTTTAAAAGTGTAATTACCTGATCATGGTTGCCCTCATAAATTATTGAAGTAAAATATGGCTCCCTGTCACTTTTATAAGTTTCATTAAATTCTGCTGGTAATGGTAAAAGTTTAATTTTCCCTTCGGGGAATTTGTATTTTTTTTGTAAAACACTTGCCAGCACAGGGTTTGTTGTTGTTATAACAACCGCCTTTCTATAGTATCTATAATTCCTGCTATCGCAGATTACAGCCGGTTTCAAGTTTTCAAGATATAGTATTTGTAGTATAGAATCCTTTAAACGAAGAAAAGGATAAGTGCTAATAAATACTGAAACATTATATCTGTTTAATATTGCAGGTAGTTTAAAATTGAACCAATAATAACGGGTAAGCCTGTTTTTTATTTGAGGTTCTACTTTTACCGGTGTGCAATTCGGGGGTAAATTTTCAAGATGTTTTCCGAATGAAATTAAAATGTAATGCCTGTCGGGAAAGGCTTCTGCCCATTTTAACAGCAGTTGTGGGAAGGATGTTTGTTTAATTTCTTCACTTAAAAAAACTGCAATTGTCACCTTTCAAGAATTTTTAATTTTACAACCTCAATTCGTGTATCGCTTACACTTGTAATGTAAAATTCAATATTACCGGAAATGATCCTGTCTTTTTCTTTTGGTATTCCTTCATTATGCTGAATAATATAACCTGATAATGTTTCGGATTTTTGACCGCCCGCATCTGCAAAACTAATTTCATATTTTTCTTCAATATAATCGAGTTCCAGCCTGCCGCTGAAAATATATTCATCTTCTGAAATTTGTTTTTCTACAAATGTTTCAGGCAGGTCGTATTCATCTTTTATATCTCCAAAAATTTCTTCCAGCAGGTCTTCCATTGTTACTATACCGGCTGTTCCGCCAAACTCGTCAATAACCCACGCAATACTTTTTCTTTCCTTGCTGAATTTATTCATAAGGTCAGTTGCACTCATACTTTCAGGCACTGCCGGAATAGGATACATAATATCTGTTAGCTTTTGTGGATTGGTAAACATGTCAAGCTGGTGAATATATCCAACTATAGTATCAATATTATTTTCGTAAACCACAAGTTTGCTAAGCTTGGTTTGAATTAAAATATTTTTTGCCTCAGAAATTGATGCATCTAAAGGCACACTGATTATTTCTTTGCGAGGAATTAAACATTCCCTCAATTTAACATCTCTAAGAGACAAAGCATTTTCAAATATTTCCTGATTTATTTCTGAATTATCAGATTCATCTGAAAGTTTTCCTTGTTGTAAAAATGCTTCAATATCTATTTTATTAAAAACCTCAAGGCGTGAATTTATTTTTACATTAAACATATATTTCAAAATCCAGTTGCTGAAATTGCCCGATAATTCTGAAACAGGTGAAAATAGCCAGAAAATAAAATCAGCGAAGCGGCTGAAAAATCCATTTTGAAGAACCGCATTTTTTTTCGCTCTGAAATATGCACGGCTTAAAAATATAACGGATACAACAATTGTTGTTGCAAGTGTTGTTTCTACAAAAATTCTAATAACATTTATATAAGATGCTGCCCAGTCAATAAGTTTGGGCTCCATCCAATCCCAAATGGGAGATAAAATTCCACCAATAAGAAGGCCGTAAGACACTAGAAAAAATATAAATGCGGCCAGCAAGCTTCCAATAAAACCAGATTGCTGTTGTAAAAATTTACTCCATGTTTTACCGCTGCTTTTCCCTTGTTTTTTACCTAATTCAATTGATAGTTTGCTGCCGGAAATAAATGCAATTTCAATTCCGGTAACAAGTGCCAAAAGCAAAAGAGATATAATAAGTTGTGCAGGTAATATCCAGTTCATGATTAAATTTAATTAATCTTCCATTTCAATAAATTTTTTAACCAGGCTTTCAGCTTCTTTGCAAGCTTTTTCAAGGTTTTCATTTACAATTACTTCATCAAATTGATCTTTGAAAGTAATTTCATAAGAAGCTTTGCCAATGCGTGCTTTAATTGAATCATCAGTTTCGCTGCCGCGTGAAGTTAGGCGTGCCTTTAGTTCTTCAATAGATGGTGGTTCTATAAATATACTTAACGTTTTTATAGGGTATTCCCTTTGAACATGAATTGCACCTTTTACATCAATATCTAATACAGGGATTTTATTTTGTGACCATATTTTTTCAAGTTCTGATTTTAGAGTGCCATAATATTTTCCATCATAAACCATTTCCCATTCAATGAATTCATTTTTTACAATCTTTTCCTTGAATGTATCAAGAGTCATAAAATGATAATCAACTCCATCTTTTTCATTGCTGCGTGCTTTTCGTGTGGCGGCTGAAACAGAAAATTGTAATTGTGGAAAAATTGTCATCAGGTGTTTTGAAATTGAAGTTTTTCCCGCTCCTGATGGTGCAGTTATTATTAATATTTTATGATATGGAGAAGTCATTATAAATTTATTTTCTTTTTATTGAGGCGCCTAAAGCATTTAATCTTTTATCAATAAACTGATATCCTCTGTCAATTTGTTCAATATTTTGAATTGTACTTATTCCTTCGGCGCTCATTGCTGCCATAAGCAAAGCTATGCCGGCTCTTATATCAGGGGAAGTCATTGTTATTCCTCTAAGATTTATTTTTCTGTCTAAACCAATTACTACCGCACGATGTGGGTCGCAAAGAATTATTTGAGCGCCCATTTCAATTAATTTATCTACAAAAAACAATCTGCTTTCAAACATCTTCTGATGAATCAGCACACTGCCGCTTGCCTGAATTGCGGTAACCAGCATAATGCTTAGCAAATCAGGCGTAAAACCGGGCCATGGGTGGTCGTAAATTGTTAAAACGCCGCCATCAAAAAATTTTTGAATTTCGTATTTATCTAATGCCGGAACATGAATATCATCACCAATTATTTCTAAATTTATTCCTATCTGTGAAAATTTTTCGGGTATAATTCCAAGATTTGCAACACCTGCATTTTTAATGGTTATTGAACTTTGAGTTATTGCTGCCATACCAATAAAACTGCCTACTTCTATCATGTCGGCAAGTAAAGTATGGGTTGTGCCTATAAGCTTTTTTACTCCGGAAATTGTTAACCTGTTACTTCCTACACCTTCAATTTGCGCACCCATTGTTATCAGCATTCTGCATAATTGCTGCACGTAAGGTTCGCATGCGGCGTTATAAATTGTGGTAACTCCTTCGGCTAAAACTGCTGCCATTATTAGGTTTGCTGTACCTGTTACGCTTGGTTCATCTAATAAAATTTCCGTGCCTTTTAATTCTTTTGCTTTTAAAAGAAAATATCCGCTCTCTTGTTCATAAGAAAATGAAGCCCCAAGTTTTTGCAATCCTATTATATGAGTGTCAACTCTTCTGCGGCCAATTTTATCGCCGCCGGGTTTGGGAAAATATGTATTTTTAAAACGAGCCAACAAAGGCCCGGCAAGCATTATAGAGCCACGCAATTTCCCGCTTTGGCGGAAGAAATCTTCAGACATTAAAAAAGCCTGATCAACATTTTTAGCACAAAAGGTATATGAATTATCTCCGCATTTTGTAACCTCGACATTTAAATTTTTTAAAAGTTCAATTAAAAGGTTAACATCTGTTATATCAGGAATGTTGTGAATTGTTATTAAATCTTCAGTAAGCAAAACTGCTGAAATAACCTGCAAAGCTTCATTCTTGGCTCCTTGCGGTACAATGCTTCCTGCAAGCTTTTTTCCTCCTTCAACTTCAAAAATTGCCATTTAATATTCTTTAAAATAAAAAGCCCTTATACCTGTCCGGAAAAGGGCTTTTGATAAAAATAATTACTATTAATATCTTTTTTTATAATTACCGTTTCCGTTGTTCCTGTTGTTCCTGTTATCTCGGCCATGGCCGGATTGGCGTGAACCATAATTTTTTCTATACTGGTGTTTGGAAGGATAATCATCACTGTCCATTCTGTTATCTGCTCTATGCTTTACGAAAGGCCTGTTATTAAATTCAAGCTCACCTTTGGTAATGCTTTTTAACTCTGCTTGAATTACATCGTCGTGAGCCAGCTCCTTATGCCAATTGCTGTAAGTAAGTTTCATATAGTAAGCAATTGCATTTGCAAAGCCTTGCTTCTTTTCCGGGTTTTCTTCATCAAGTGCCTTTTGAATAACAACCTCAATGTTTTTTCCGAGATGGTTAAATTTAGGATGTTTTTTCGGGTATGGCAAAGCCGCCGGCGGAGCTTTCATTTCTTCTCTCGAAGGAACAGGGTAAGGACTGTCAACATCAAGTTTAAAATCACTTATAAGGTATAAATGATCCCACAATTTATGACGGTAGTCTTCAATGGTTTTTAAATGAGGGTTTAAAAAACCCATTAATTCAATTATTGCGTAGGCGTTTTTTTGGCGCACTTCGCGGTCTTCAATTGTTAACAGGTGTTCAACCATTCTTTGAATATGCCTTCCATATTCTTTCATTATTAAATGGTTGCGGATTGTATTATATTCCATTTTGCAAAAATAGCTTGATTGTTATAAAGTTTTTCTTCTTGATTCGAATATTTGATAAGCGATATATGCTATAATTATACCTGCTGAATCTGCTGCCCAGTCTTTCAAATCGAAGGTTCTGTCGGTTGTAAGTTTTTCCTGTAATACTTCAGTTAAAATGCCAAAACCAACCGATAAAAGCACAACTGTGAGTTTATAAATTTCCCGCTTTATTTTAGATTTAGAAATAAAAGGAGCGGGCAATAAAAATAAAAAAGTAAGAACTGCGAAAATTCCACCATGGATAAATTTATCTCCCGGCAGCCAGTTATTTGTTGATGGAAAATCGCCGGCAGGCATTAATAACAAAATTAAAATAATTACCAGCCAAATTATTCCGGGGATAAATCTTTTAAATGCCATTTTTATTGTACCAAAGCTTTATAAGCCGCAGCATCCATAAGCCCATTTATATCATCAGTATTGTTCACTGTCATTTTAATCATCCATCCTTTTCCAAAAGGATCCGAATTTACCAAATCAGGTGAAGCCTCAAGTTCAGGGTTAACTTCATTTATAGTTCCTGAAACAGGCAAAAACAAATCACTAACAGTTTTTACAGCTTCTACGGTTCCAAAAATTTCATCCGCCTGAAGCGATTTACCGTTGGAGGTAATATCAACATACACAATATCTCCCAATTCATGTTGTGCAAAATCTGTAATTCCTACAGTAGCTGTTGATCCTTCAAGTAAAACCCATTCGTGGTCTTTTGTGTACCTTAAATTTTCAGGAAAATTCATAAATAATTATTTGTGGCGCAATTTAAGTAAAATATCGGAGGTTAATAAAGAACAGTCATTTTCATTCTTATATCTTTTAATGGCCTGTCGGCTGCGTCTTTCTGTACTGCCGCAATGCTGTCAATAACTTCAAAGCCACTTTCAATTTCACCATAAACAGTGTAGTTCTGATCTAAAAAAGGAGTGCCTCCAATAGTTTTATAAATTTCTCTTTGTGCCTGAGTATATGGAATACCACGGCGAGTTTCTATTCTGTCTAAATCAGAATCTGTATAAACTTTTCCCTGCACAAGATAGAACTGGCAAGCGCTGGAAGCTTTTTCAGGGTTATTATCTCTGGCGGCAGCCAATACCCCGCGCTTATGAATTAATGCGGGATTAAATTCGGCCGGTATCCTTGTAAGACTGTCGCCGCCATTTCCAAGAGGTGCCCCAGGCAATGCATTTTTACTTTCAGGATCTCCGCCTTGTATCATAAAAGTTTGAATTACGCGGTGAAACATTAGGCTGTCGTAAAAACCTTCTCTTACAAGTTTTAAAAAATTATCTCTGTGCAAGGGTGTTTCATCATATAATTTTACAACTATATCGCCCATATCTGTTGAAATTTTTACAGCATGCGTAGATGTTTGCGCAAAAATATTTGTTGCAAAAAATAGAATTGCAATAAAAAATATCACTTTTATTTTCATGTTAAATAAATTCCTGATTTTGGAAATAAAGAAGGATATGGTCTTTTAAAAAGTTCTCTTGTTCTATAAGGTTTAATTCCGGCAAAGGTTGAACCAGAGCGTAGTGTGGCCAACCGTCTTCATCATTTCCTTCAAAAACATAATATCCGCTTTGCGATAAAACTTTGCAAATAGCAATGTGCATCAAATCTTGTTTTTGTTCTTTAGAAAACTCCTGTGGCCCTGAACCTAATTCCTGAACGCCTATAAGTAACAAAACTCCGTTCATATCGGGCTTTATACCAAACCGCTCTTTTAGTTTTATTCTTAATTTAAGCCATCTTACCTGCAGGTCTTCCGCTACATTTTGCATAAAGCAAAAATAATAATTCAAGTTATATTTGCAGCCTTAAAAATTATATAAATGCTGCAAGTAAACTATATACGAAGTAATGCGGAACAGGTTAAAGAGAGATTAAAGCATAGAAATTTCCAATCTCTATTTTTAATTGATGAAATTATAGAAACGGATAATAAAGTCAGGATCCTCAAAGTTGAATCTGAATCGCAGCAAGCTGAAATCAATTCTTTATCTAAAGCTATCGGAATGCACGTTGCAAAAGGTGAAACGGATAAGGCTGAAGAAAAGAAAAACAAAGTTTCTGAATTAAAATCTGAATCTGCAAAGCAGAAAACGGAACTTAATAATTTGGAAGAAGAATTGATAAAAAAATTACTTCTTTTGCCCAATTTGCCACATGAGTCTGTTCCAGTCGGCACTTCCGCAAATGATAATGAAATAGTTCGCAGCGGCGGAGTTATGCCACAACTTAATGAAGATGCAAAACCTCATTGGGAGTTAATTAAAGATTTTAAACTTATTGATTTTGAACTTGGCGCAAAAATTACAGGTTCCGGTTTTCCGGTTTACACCGGGAAGGGTGCCAAATTGCAAAGAGCATTAATTCAATATTTTTTAGATTATAACACAGAAGCAGGTTACATAGAGTATATGCCTCCAATTATGGTAAATGAAAATACCGCTTATGGAACAGGGCAACTGCCTGATAAAGAAGGACAGATGTACCATGTTACAATTGATAATCTTTACCTGATACCGACAGCTGAAGTTCCGGTAACGAATATTTACAGTAATGAAATTGTAAAACCCTCTGAACTTCCGGTGAAAATGACTGCTTATACTCCTTGCTTCCGCCGTGAGGCGGGAAGTTTTGGAAGTGATGTGCGTGGATTGAACCGTCTTCACCAGTTTGATAAAGTGGAAATAATTCAACTTGTAGAACCTTCTAAAAGTTATGAGGTACTTGAAGAAATGGTAAACCATGTTGAACGGCTGTTGCAATACCTTGAACTTCCTTACAGAATTTTAAGATTGTGCGGTGGTGATATGGGATTTACTTCGGCACTTACATTCGATTTTGAAGTGTATAGTGCTGCACAGAAAAAATGGCTTGAAGTATCTTCTGTAAGTAATTTTGAAACTTTTCAAAC
>JAFDXB010000083.1 GCA_018268175.1 Bacteroidota bacterium
AATTTTTCCATTGCCGATTTTAAAAGCTGGCGGCTACCTGCTTCTATGTTACAAACTTCTTTTAGTTTTCTTCTGCTCATGTGTGCGTTTGCATAAACGTTTTGCTCTTTGGCGAACCTTTCTTTTTGTATTTCCCTTGCGGAAATTACACGGCTTCTTATTTCATTACTTGTTTCAGAATTACTAACAGATGAAAGTTCATTAAAAGCTACCGGAGTTACTTCTACATGAAGGTCTATACGATCTAATAAAGGTCCTGAAATTTTGTTAAGGTATTTCTGAACAGTTCCGGGGGCACAAAGGCAATCTCTGTCAGGATGGTTGTAAAAGCCGCAGGGGCAGGGGTTCATGCTTGCTATCAACATAAAGCTAGCAGGGAAATCAAGTGCCAGCCTTGCTCTGGAAATAGTAACTTTTCTTTCTTCCATTGGCTGGCGCATTACCTCTAAAACTGTTCGTTTAAACTCCGGCAGTTCGTCTAAAAACAAAACGCCGTTATGAGCCAAAGATATTTCACCTGGCTGTGGCATTCCGCCGCCACCAACAAGTGCTACATCAGAAATAGTATGGTGAGGGCTACGAAAAGGCCTTTGACTAATAAGCGATGAATGCGATGGGAGCTTTCCTGCCACGCTGTGAATTTTTGTGGTTTCAAGGGCTTCCTTTAAAGATATAGGTGGAAGAATTGTTGGAATTCTTTTTGCGAGCATGGTTTTACCTGCACCCGGAGGCCCTATAAGTATTGCATTATGGCCTCCCGCCGCCGCAATTTCAAGAGCTCTTTTTATATTTTCCTGGCCTTTTACATCGCAAAAGTCAACATCAAAAATCTCTTGTGAAGATTTGAATTTTTCTGTGCCGTTTACGGATATTTTTTTTAATGACCTCTCGCTTGAAAAAAAATTAATTACATCATTTAAATGGCTAACAGGAAAAACATCTATGTTATCAACCAATGCTGCTTCTTCCGCATTTTCTGCGGGAAGTATTAATCCTTTGAAATTTTCTGTTGAAGCCTGAAGTGCAATTGCCAGCGCACCTTTTATGGGGCGGATGTGCCCATCTAAACTCAGTTCGCCCATTATCAGGTAGTCTGAAAGTTGCTCCGGAAATTCAAGTTGCTCAGTAGCGCCCAAAGTGCCAATTGCTATTGGAAGGTCGAATGCAGTTCCTGATTTTTTTATGTCGGCAGGAGCAAGATTTACAACCAGTTTGGTGCGAGGCATATATAGTGCATTATTTTTAATTGCACTTTCTACCCTTTGTAAACTTTCCTTAATTGCATTATCTGGCAAACCGACAATATAATAGTGCTGCCCTTTATTATTTACATTTACTTCAATAGTAATTGTAATAGCTTCAACGCCATAAACAGCGCTGCCAAAAGTTTTTACAAGCATTTTTTTTCTGAAAAATAGCAGGGTTTTATTTTAAATCACTGAGGATTTTCACAACGCCTGACTGTTTTAATATCAGAAATCCTAACCTGTCATTACTTATGCCATCCAATAATTTGTAGCTGAACACCGGCATATCATCTTTTACTTCAGTTTGAAAATATTTAAACTGAATATTTGTAAACTTTTTTAAGTCCTCCGAAATTTCGTACAGATGCGTTGACAAAATAAAAGCAGACGTCTTTATTTTTACAAGCCCCTCAATAACCGTTAAACTGCATTTCATTGCATCCTGAACATTGGTGCCTTTAAACAGTTCATCTATTAAAATTAACCAGCGTTTACCATTATTAATTTTTTTTACGGTTGTGGCAATACGTTGTACTTCAGTATAAAAATAACTTTCGCCACGTGATACACTGTCGGTTATGTTTATGTTACTTTGCAATCCTTCAAAATAGCATAGTGAAAGCGTTGTTGCCGGAACGCCAAAACCACAATGGGCAAGATATACAGCTACTCCGGTTGCTTTTATAAAAGTAGATTTCCCTGCCATGTTTGCGCTCGTAAGGAACATGAAATTTTTATCCTTGTTTAATTCTATATCATAAGAAACAGGCTCCTCTATTAAAGGGTGAAACAATCCCTTTGCCTTAATATAAGGGAACTCTGTATTTACAAATTGTGGAAACGATAAATGTAGTTTTTCATTAGCTACAGCAATAGAATGTAAAGCATCAAGTACAGAATATGAGTCTATTAGCCTGCGGATAATATTTTTCAATCTGTGTTTTAATGCATGCGCAAAATGTAATAATTGTTTATCTGACAATTCATTTGATGAAGCAAAACTTAAAATATTTTGAATATCCTGCTGTTGCAAATCATCATTAATGCTTTTCACAGTGGATTTTAATGGCTCAACAAGGTCATTTGGTAGTTGCTGTACAAAGCCATTCAAGTCTTTTAGGAATATTAAAATATGTTGTACCGAATATTTTATCAGGTTATAATCCGGTTTGTTGAAAGTTTTATAATTAAAAGTTTCAAATTTTCCCGGATAAGAGGAGATGGGAGAAATGTTAGATTCAAAAAATTGTGATGCAACGAGAAGCGTTCCATTTTGAATATTTTGCATCCACTTTACTTGAGAAAAAATTTTTACAGATAACTGAAAATTTGAAATTTCCAGTACTGAAGATAAAGGCCGCGAAAGGAAATTTTTCAATTTTTCTTTCCCCTGTGTTGTAATTGAAAAGTTAAGCAAACTGAATACAGATTTGTCTTCTGATGAATCAAAAATTCCAAGTTCGGTTAACGAGTTTTTATCAACTTCCATTTCAATTTTTGAATTTTAACCTCAGTCCTTTTGCATCAGAAATAATTTTTCCACCATTATAAACTAAGTTACCATTTACAAATGTTGCCATTATAGATGATGAGAATGTTTGAGAGTTAAAAGGGCTCCAGCCACATTTATAAAAAATATTTTCATTGCTAACTTTCGTTTTACTGTTTAGGTCCACCATTACCAAGTCGGCAAAAAATCCTTCTCTCACAAAACCTCTGTCTTTTACCTTAAAGCAAATTGCAACATCGTGGCTCATTTTTTTTGCAATAAATGGGAGAGTTATTCTGCCTTCACGGTAATATTCCAGCATCAACAAAAGTGAATGTTGCACCAAAGGTATTCCTGATGAAGCATGATTGTATGGTGCAGTTTTTTCGGATAATAAATGAGGAGCATGATCTGTTGCTATAACATCAAGTTTATCAGATAGCAAAGCTTTCCAGAGGGCTTCCTTATTTGATTCCTTTTTAATGGCCGGATTGCATTTTATTTTATATCCCTGTGTTTCATAATCACTTGCAGTAAAATGTAAATGGTGAACACATACTTCTGCCGTAATACGTTTTTCTGCCAGCGGCAGGAAGTTGCTGAAAAGTTGCAGTTCTTTTTCAGTTGAAATATGTAAAATATGGAGGCGGCTGTTATGCTTGTGTGCGAATTGAATTGCAATGAGAGAAGATTCATAACAAGCATTTTCATCTCTGATAACCGGATGGTGGAATGGTTGAAGTTCAATACCTTGGTTTAACAAAGTGGTATAATTTTCTTTAATAATTCTTTCATCTTCACAATGAGTAGCTATTAGAAGCTCGCTTTCACTGAAAATTTTATTTAAGGTAGAATGGTTGTCAACAAGCATATTTCCGGTGCTACTGCCCATAAAAATCTTAACTCCGCAAATATTATTTTTAAACTTGTTGGCTTTTAAAACTTCATCTGCATTGCTGTTGCTTACACCCATGTAAAATGAGTAGTTTGCATGAGAAGTTTGTTGAGCTATTTTATATTTATCTTCAAGGATATCTAAAGTCAATGCATTTGGTATTGTATTAGGCATTTCCATAAACGAAGTTGTTCCTCCTGCTACTGCTGCCGCAGACTCTGTTGCTATGGTAGCTTTGTGAGTAAGTCCCGGCTCACGGAAATGCACCTGATCGTCTATCACCCCGGGCATTAAAAATTTTCCTTCGCCATTAATTTCAACAGCAGAAGAACGAACGCTAATTGATGGTGCGATTTTTTTTATCCTTTCTCCTTCAATCAGAAGATCAGATTCGGTTATTTTACCGTCGTTTACTATACTGATATTTTTAAAAATATATTTTTGCACTTTATCAGAAAAAATAATCTTTTATATTTAGCAATGCAAATTATTAAATGGTTTTTCAAGTTAGCCTTTTTTCTTCTGCCCGCAACAGTTGCAGCGCAAACTACATATATTCCTTTAGGTTTAAAATCTGATCATTTTATTCAAAGATTAGAAATAAAATCGTCTGTAAACCCACAACTTAATTTTTCATCCGTTAAGCCATACAGCCGTAAATATGTTATTGCTGCAGCTGCTGAAGCAGACAGTATTATCCGCGGGCTTAAACCAAATGAAAATTTCAGAAAAGATTTTTCACTGACAAAAACTGACAATTACAATCTTCAAAATTTGCTCGGAAATAATATGGAATGGACTGAAGAAGGCGATTATGATTTTGCCTCAAAACGCCCGTTGCTTAAATATTTTTACAGAGACAAGTATAATTTTTATTCCACCAGAAGTAA
>JAFDXB010000084.1 GCA_018268175.1 Bacteroidota bacterium
TTGGAAGCAGATTCTTCAAACGCAAGGGCTTTATATCAGGCAGGGCTTAATTTTCAGAAGAAAGGACAAAAAGATAAGGGACAAAATATGTGCGATAAAGCAATTGAAATGGATCCGTCACTTGAACGTTTGCGAACCAAAAAAGAACTTTGAAATTGATGTGGTTATTAATTTCGAATGGCCGGAATTTTTATTCCGGCATTTTTTATTTAATTCATCATTAAAACATTCACGCTTCGCTGAAGGATATTAAATGCTATTTCAGCCATTAAATTTTCTTTATCAAGAGTGGGGTTAACTTCGGTTATTTCAAAACAGCAAACTTTACGGTTTTGCATAAATTTACTGATAAGGTCTTCTGCCTCTCTTTCCTTCAAACCATTGCTAACAGGGGTTCCCGTTCCTTTTGAGATTGAAGAATCAAGACTGTCAACATCAAAACTTACATATATATCGGTGCAATCACTAAGGTATCTTAATACTTTCCTTGATACACTTTCAGCGCCATTGCGCTTAACTTCATTAGTTGTAATAACTTTCATTCCATGTTTCTCAATCAACGATTTCTCTTCTTTTTCAAAATCTCTCAAAGCAATAAATACAATATCTTCAGGTAAAACTTTAGGTGAAATACCACCGATGTTTTTCAACTGGTTCCAAATTTTTACGCTTTTTTCATCAAGTTCATGAACTTTATTTTCAGCATTATCTTCTGCGATAGCAGTGGCAAGCGGCATTCCATGCATATTTCCGGAAGGTGTTGTGTAAGGCGTGTGAAGGTCAGCGTGTGCATCTATCCAAATTACACCTAATTTGCTTTTAGGCTTTGCCATTTTTATCCCCGCAATTGTTCCACCGGCATTGCTATGATCGCCACTTAATACCACAGGAAAAAAATTATTTTTTATACTTTCACTAACTGCTGCACTTATTCTTTCATACAATTTTAAAACGCCGCTAATTCGTTTTGCATAAGGCGAATGTATAGGTTCAAATAATAACTGGTTTTCTGACTCAATTTTTTCTGAAGGAAAGTGAACAAAAAAGTTGCTCATAAAATCAAGAGCTGCAATTTTAATTGCTTCCACTCCAAGGCTGGCGCCACGCGTTCCTGCTCCGATCTCTGAAGCTACTTCGATCAACTTAATATTTTTCATTTTGCTAAAATACAATATTCCGTTCAGCAGTCATAACACTATAATATTATTTTTCATTTTGCAAAATGCGATGTTCATAAGCCCATTTCACAAGCGACAAAAGGTTGTTAGTTCCTGTTTTTCTAAAAATATTTTTGCGGTGTGTTTCTACTGTTCTAACAGAAATGTTCAATGCAGAGGAAATCTCTTTATTTGAGAAGTCTTTTTCCATCAATTCAATTATTTCCATTTCGCGGTGTGTAATGTTTATAGCCAGAACTTTATTTGAAATTTTAGCAGAATCTTCAAGTTTTTCCAAAACTCTTTCATCGAAACATTGTTTGCCGGCATTTACTTTCACAATACAATCATACAATTCTCCAACACTGCTTTGTTTTAATATATAGCCATTTATGTCTGCGTTTTTAATCATTTCCTCAACTACAAATCCGCTGTCATTCATACTTAAGGCAATAATTTTAACTGTCGGATACAATTTTTTTACCAAACCTGAAAGTTCCTGGCCACTCATTCCCGGCATCATTACGTCCGTAAGCAAAATGTCCGGTAAACGATTTTGCATCTTTTCAAGAATAATTTTTCCGGATATAGCGGTATATAAAACATTTAAATCAGGAAAATGTTTTAAAGCTGCCATTAAACCGTCTATTACGATTTGATGGTCATCAACAATTGCAATATTTATTTGTGAATTTTGCATTGTAAATTTTTGCAAAATTCGGCGATGTTTATGGAATATCGTTTTTAATATCCATCATTTTTACCTTTCCGAATTTTTCGGCTATCATGTTTATTTCGTCTGCTTTCCCAATCAGTACAAATTGCAATTTATCTGAAGGAAAATATTTGTGAATAATATTTTTAGCTTTGTCAACTGTTAGTTCATCAACATTTTTTTCAAAATTATTAATGAAAGATTCATTGAAATCGTACCAGTACATTTGAGTTAACAAATTTGCAAGTTGCCCTGCTGTTTCGTACGAAGGTGGAAACTGTCCTTTTATATAATTCTTAGCTGAGGCAAGGTTTTCTTCGGTTATGCCTCCGGCATGAAATTTTTGTAAAACCTGAATTGCAAGATCAAGAGCTTCCGCAGTGGTTTTGTTAGCAGTGAAAGATGATATATAAAAAGTACCGCCGTTTTTTAAAGGCGAAAACACACTTCTTGCACCATAAGTTAATCCGCTGTTTACCCGAAGTTCATCATTTAGCAATGAAGTGAACCTGCCACCAAAATAAGTATTTAAAACACTTATTGCAACATAATCAGGATTGTTTCTGTTAATTCCCGGAGCACCGATATAAAATGTTGTTTCTCTTGCATCATCCTTATTTACCAATACCACATTTGCTTCTGTGGGATATGAAATGGGATTTGAAGCCGCATTAGTATGTTTTGAAGTACCTTTTTTCCATGATGAAAATAATTCAGAAATCATTTTTTTCATTTCCGGTGTTTTAAAATCACCAACTACTGCTATGGCAGAACCTTCAGGATAATAATTCTCATTGTAAAACCTTTTTACATCGTCTATTGAAATGCCTTTAACTGACGAGGTTGTTCCTGAAACCACATTTCCATAAACATGGTTTCCATAAACAGCTTTATCAAAATAAGATGCAATAACAGCACGAGGGCTTTCTTTTGCCTGCTCAAGATTTACCAGTGTCCTTGACTTTTCTTTTTCAAATTCTGATTTGTCGAAAGCAGGATTTAAAAGAATATTTTTTATTATATCCAAAACTCGGTTTTTGTATTTTGATGCAAACTTTGACCTAAGCCCTGAAAATTCTTTGCTGGAAAACATGTCAATGTTTGCTGCCATAAAATCTAATTCTTCATCAAGCTTTGCTTTGGGTAAATTCACACTTCCCGTCATTAAAGTATTGGCAGTTATTGAAGCAAGCCCGGCCTTTGAACCGTCGTAAATTGCTCCGGCAGGAAATATGGCAGACAGGCTGATAACAGGCACTTCATGCTTTTCCATAAGGTAAACAGTAAGGCCATTACTTAGCTTAAATTTTTCATATGCAGGTAATTTATATTGTGCCTTTACAAGTGAAAGGCCGGTGCATAAAACTGCAAATATTATAAGACTTATCTTTTTCATTTTTTTAAATTAATTGTCAACGTTCGTTTTTAGAATTCCAACTGTTCTGTTCCTTTTCTTTAAATATTCGTTTGCCACACGCTTAATATCATCAGCCGTTACTTTGTTGTATTCGGAAGGTGCATCGAACATTTTTTTGTAATCACCAAAGAAAACTTCGTAAGTGCCTATATTATTTGATTTCCCATTAATGGTTTCTATTTGATTATAGAATTCCATTAGTTTTTGATTTTTTACTTTTTGAAGTTCCCTTTCACCAACACCTCCGGTTTTAATTTTTTCAATTTCTTTATAAATTTCCTGTTCTAAAATTGAATCTCCGTTTTCTTTGGCACTCATTGCATAAACAAAGAAAAGAGTAGGGTCAAAACTTTCATCATAAGATGCAGACACCATTGTTGCAAGTTGTTTATCTTCTACAAGAGCTTTGTGCAACCTTGATGATTTTCCGTTACTTAAGATTTCTTTTAATAAAACAAGAGCATAAAAATCTTTGCTTTTAGCATCAGGAACATGATAGCCAACTGCCAGGTAAGGAGTTGCAACATCTTTTTGAATAGTAATGGTGCGTTCACCTTTTTGTTCAGGTTCTACAATATGAACAGGTTCCGGTTCAGGCTGC
Organism: Bacteroidota bacterium; assembly: GCA_018268175.1. Taxonomy (GTDB): domain Bacteria; phylum Bacteroidota; class Bacteroidia; order Chitinophagales; family Chitinophagaceae; genus Ferruginibacter. Next base: position 3,891 of record JAFDXB010000084.1, read on the forward strand.
GCCGGAATTGATGCAAAATATTTTTCAGCCAAAGCTTTTACATTTTGAGTTTTAACAGCCCCTGATATTACCACTACACAATTATTAGGTGCGTAATAAGTTCTGAAATATTTTTCAAGATCAGCTTGTGTCCAATTTTTCATATCATCCTCATACCCTATAACAGGCCAGTGGTATGGATGCTCCTGAAATGCGGTAGCTTGCAAGCCTTCCAATAAAACACGCCATGGAGAATTTTCAAGGCCGGTACTTCTTTCAGACAATACTACGCCTCTTTCACTTTCAACCATTTTGGGGTCAATGCTAAGATTTGCAATTCTGTCACTCTCAAGGTCAAACATTACTTCCAGCGCTGATGCCGGAAACCAATCGGTATAAACAGTAACATTTTCTGTTGTGTAGGCATTATTGGCGCCCCCATTGAATTCCATTGTACGATCGAACATTTTCGGCCCATATTTTTTTGAGCCATTGAACATCATATGCTCAAAAAAATGCGAAAGTCCTGTAATGCCCTGATGTTCATTTCTGGAACCAACTTTAAAAAACAGATACATGTTTGCGTTAGGAATTGAATTATCTTCTACCACAAGAAATTTCATTCCGTTTTTAAGAGTAAATGAATTAACATCATTTGCTTTTATTTGCGCCATTGCATTAAATGAAATTATCAATAATACAGGCAACAAAAATTTTTTCATTTTTTAAATTTTACGTGAAAATAAACAATAAGATTAAATCATGCTTTAATGTATGCCCAACCGTTCATTTGCCGCTCAACAATGTGAGCTATCGCCGCAGGCACAACTTTGCAACCCTCTAAAATATTTTGTGGCAAAATATTATTAGCAACTAAAGCATTGTTGCAAAGCACAACTTCAATTCTATGTGGAAACAGCTTAACAAGCGCTTCTCCCTCCGGGTTTTCATTAACGAAAAAGTTTACGGCGTTGCCGTGGATTGCAACTTCAGCCTGAATAAGAGGAATGGCCTTTACAAGATTTTTTAACTGGCTTTTTAATTTTTCCAAATCTTCTTTTAAATCTGAAGTAAATTGAAATATAACTTTTGATTCTTCCATTATATCATTAAAAAAAGATAAAGTAAATATTTAAACAGGAAATTAAAGCAGGTAAAATAAATTTGTAATATTTATTGCGAAATATATAAAAAGCAGATAGAATTATAATTCCCGGTATTAAAATTAATACAGGCAGCCACAAAAGTTCATACACTGCACCTGAAATTGCTGTGAAATAAACATCAGTATATTTTGAGGTAATAATATAGGCCAAACAAAGAAGGCTCAATATTAACAACAATAAAAAACGCCTTTTAATCTTCATAAAAAAAACGGCTGTTAAGCCGTTTTCAAATTTAAAACTGTTCTAGCTTACTGAAAAAGAAATCTCCTTCTATTTTTGCATTTTCATCGCTGTCACTTCCGTGAATAGCATTTTCACCAATAGAGGCAGCAAATTTTTTACGTATAGTTCCTTCTTCTGCCTGGGCAGGATTTGTAGCGCCGATTAATTTACGAAAATCATCCACTGCATTATCTTTTTCGAGTATAGCCGCAGTTATAGGGCCGCTGCTCATAAAATCTACAAGTTCACCATAAAACGGGCGTTCTTTGTGCACGGCATAAAATTCACCTGCTTTTTCTTTGCTTAAGTGAACCATTTTCATAGCCGCTATGCGGAACCCGCCATTATTAATCATTTCCAAAATAGCTCCTGTATTGCCTTTCCTTGTGGCATCGGGCTTTATCATAGTAAATGTTCTGTTGCTCATTTTTTGTTATTTTGGCCGCAAAGATATGGTTTAGCGATTTTTTTAGAATATAAATTGAATGCATTTTTTATTAAATGCAAATAAATTATACTTTTGCGCCCTATTATGAAACCTGTTTCTCAACTTTTTCCTTTATTAAATGGTAAAAGAAATATTATAATTACAATGCATCAAAAGCCCGACGGCGATGCAATGGGTTCTTCTTTAGGCTTATTTCATTTTTTGAATAAATTCGAACATAATGTTTCTGTTATTTCACCAACTAACTGGCCTGCCTTTTTAAACTGGATGCCGGGAGTAAAAAAGGTTTTAGATTATGAACGGGAAAAGGAAAAATCTGACAAGTTAATAAATGAAGCAGATTGGATTTTTTGCCTTGATTTCAACACTTTAAGCAGAACAAAATCAATGGAGCAAATCCTTTCAGATTCTTCTGCTGAAAGAATTCTTATTGATCACCACCAACTGCCACAATCAGAAAAATTTGCTTATGGTATAAGTGATGTAAGTAAAAGTTCAACTGCCGAAATGGTATATGATTTTATTGTTTCTTCCGGACATAAAAATTTTATAGACCTTGATTCCGCCGCCTGCCTTTATACAGGAGTTATGACAGATACAGGGTCATTCAGGTTTCCGTCAACAACAGCTTCTGTTCATGAAATGGTGGCAGAATTAAAAAAACTCGGCTTAAACCACAGTGAAATTCATGAAAATCTTTTTGATAATTTCCCTGAAACAAGATTTAAGTTTATTGGCAATGTATTGCTAAACAGGCTGGAAGTATTTTATGAATATAATACTGCGTTAATTACTGTTCCTCAATCTGATTTAATAAAATTCGATATCAGAACCGGCGACACCGAAGGCCTTGTAAATTTTCCTTTATCAATTTCAGGGATTAAACTTGCAGCAATTATAATTGACAGGGGAGAGGAACGCAAATGTTCTTTCAGAAGCAAAGGAGATTTTGATGTAAATACTTTTGCAAGAAAATATTTCAATGGTGGCGGGCATATAAATGCAGCCGGTGGCCAAACTAAAGATTCACTTGAACAGGCAAGACAAAATTTTATTTCAGCAATGAAAGAAAACTCTGATAAATTAAGTACATATCAATTCAATTAAAACAATACAAATGCGACAAATTTCTTTTTTGCTTATGGCAGTAATACTTTTTGCCTCTTGCAAAGAACGTGATTCATTTAAAAAAGGTGACAACGGTTTATCCTATAAAATTATTTCCTCAACTTCTGAACCGGTAATTAAGCCGGGAGAAATTATGCAACTGGAGATAATTCAATATTATCAAACCGGTGGTAAAGATTCACTGCTTCAAGATTCCAGAGAAAATTTTATTCCTGTTTTAGAATCACTTGATTCAACAACTCTCCCTATTGAATATTATAATATTTTTAAACAAACCAAAAAAGGTGACAGCATTGTTATAAAAATGCTTACTGATTCAGTGTTTAAAGATAATTCTAATCCCATGCCTCCGTTTTTTAAAAAAGGCCATATACTTCTAACAAGCATAAAAATTGTTGATGTTTTTAAAGACAGAGAAACAGCAGAAGCAAGAAGAAAAGAATTGATGGCGATTGCTCAGAAAAAGCAAGAAGAGAAAGTTTTAGAACATGAAAAAACTGATGATGAGGCACTTCAGAAATATTTTGCAGAAAAAAATATAAAAGTTCAGAAAAGCCCTAAAGGGATGTATGTAGAAATAATAACTCCGGGTACCGGCAACAATATTGATACAAATGTGGTGGTTGAGGTAAACTATACAGGAAGAAACTTTGCCGGAAAAACATTTGACAGTAATACTGATCCTGCTTTTAATCATGTTGAACCTTTTTATGTAAATATGACAAGCGACCCGACACTTGGCAATGGCGTAATTGCAGGCTGGATTGATGGCTTGAAAATGCTTAACAAAGGCGCTAAAGCAAGATTCTATATTCCCTCCGGCCTGGGTTATGGCGCTCGTGGTGTTAGCGCTGAAATTACACCCTTTTCAAATTTGATTTTCGACATTGAGGTAAAAGATATTTTGACTAAAGAACAGGCGAAAGCAAATGCTGAAAAGGAAATGGCAAAAAGAAGAGAAATGGAACAATCGCTCAATCTTCAAAAGCAAATACAGGAAGAATTGCAAAAAAATTCGGAACCTAAAAAATAAATTTTATGAAGGCTGCCCACCGGCGGCCTTTTTTAATGCCTCAGTGAGTTTACAAGTTTCAACAGCTTCCTTAACATCGTGAACCCTTAGTATTGATGCGCCATTCAGCAAAGCAACCGTATTTAAACAAGTAGTGCCGTTCAATGCCTCGTCGGCAGAAATATTCAGAGTTTTATAGATAGTGCTCTTTCTTGAAATACCTGCAAGCAGAGGCTTATTAAGAACGGAAAAAATTTTTAACCTTGACAATACAAAAAGGTTTTGTTGTATATTTTTTGCAAATCCGAAACCCGGGTCTAAAATTATATCCTTAATGCCTGCATCGTAACATTCTTGAATTTTACGGGAGAAATATTTTAAAATATCTACAATGATATCATCATAAATATTTTGAGTTTGCATTGTTTCGGGTGTTCCCTGAATGTGCATACATATATAAGGAACATTTAACCTCCCAACAGTTTTTATCATTTCAGTATCCATTGTTCCGCCGCTTATGTCGTTAACTATTGCCACACCTTCGCCACAGGCGGCAACAGCAACTTCCGAATGGTAGGTATCTACTGATAGTAAAGCATTAGGATGATTTTTAGTAATTGATTTTATAACAGGAATTATTTTTTCAATTTCCTGCTTTGCAGATATTCTTGAACTTCCGGGACGTGTACTTTGCCCACCAATATCTAAAATATCAGCACCCTCATAAAGCATTTGTTGTGCTTTTTGTAAAATTGCGTCAATGCCCTTTAAATTCTGATTATAAAAAGAATTATCAGTAATATTTAAAATGCCCATTACTACCGGCTTTGTGAATTCGTGAAGAGTTCCACTGCAGTTAATTGTAAACATTCAATGAGTAATTGTATTTTTGAACGGTTTGAAACAATTGCAAATTAAAGTTGAATTATGACTACTTCAGAATTATTCGATAAAATTACAGGAGAAGCTAAAAAAATCTTTGTTCAAAAAACAAGTGATTATGGAACATCCTGGCGTGTTTACAGAACTATATCAATTGCCGATCAAATTTATATAAAAGCAAAAAGGATACGAACAATTCAGGAAAAGAAAACACAAAGGATTGCAGATGATATCAGAAGTGAGTTTACCGGAATTTTAAATTATGCAGTTATTGGTTTAATTCAACTAAAAATAAATAATGATGAGCCTGAACAGCTTTCAGCGGAGCAAACAGAATTCTATTACAGTGAAGTTGTAAAGGCAGCAAAAGAACTAATGGAAAATAAAAACCACGATTATGGCGAAGCATGGCGCGATATAAGTGAGGAAGGTTTTGTTGATCTTATCCTTGCAAAAATTCTCCGTATAAAACAAATTTTAAACAATGAAGGGAAAACTTTAATAAGCGAAGGTATTGATGCAAACTTTTTTGACATTCTTAATTATGCAGTTTTTGCTCTCATATTAATAGACGAAAAAAATAACAGAAAATGAAAATCATCACATTAATTATAAGAGTTATCACAGGTGTTCTTTTTATTTTTTCAGGGCTGGTTAAAGCTATTGATCCGCGTGGCCTTGCATATAAAATGCAGGAATTTTTTGAAGCCTTCAGCAATGACGGATACTTTGTAAAAATGATGCATACCTTAGGTGAGTATGCTCTAACTTTCTCAATTATAATTATTACTCTGGAGGTAATTATTGGTGTTGCCCTGCTTTTGGGTTGGCAGAAAAAATTTACGGCAGTTATGTTACTCTTGCTAATGGTGCTGTTTACTTTTCTTACAAGCTATGTTTTATTCAGCGGTAAAATACGGGCGTGTGGCTGTTTTGGCGACTGCATTCCAATTACCCCGGTACAAACTTTTACAAAGGACATAATTCTTTTGATTTTCTCAGTGTTTATTTTGTTTTCATTAAAATATATAAACCCTGTTGCAAAACCATTTCCACTGCTTCTTTACATGGCAATTGCCGTTCTGGCAACAGTTTCACTTCAAATTTATGTATTATCGCACCTTCCAATTGTTGATTGCCTGCCTTTTAAAAAAGGAAACAATATTCTTAAATTAAGAGAGATGCCTGAAAATGCTATTCAGGATAAATTTGATTACACTTTTACATATTCTAAAAATGGCGAGAAAAAAGATTTCAAACCCGATGCATTGCCCGACAGTACTTGGGAATATGTGGACCGTAAACAAATTTTAATAGAAAAAGGCAGCAATAATATTCCATTGATAAATGATTTTAATTTAACCAACGATTTAGGCGAAGATGTAACCAATGATATTTTACAATTAAAAGATCCTTACTATTTATTGTATATAAAAGATATAAGTAGAGATGCCAAGGAATGGCTTCCTGAATTAAAAAGAATTATTGACAACAACAAAGACAGGAAATTTTATTTCATAACCTCTCAGGCAAAACCTGTTCAAGAATTTATAAAAACGAATGAAATTCAAATAACAGGCTTGCTTACACTTGATGCAACTGCATTAAAAACAGCAGCCAGAGCTAATCCTACTCTTTATTTAATGAAAGGCCCGGTTGTTCAGAAAAAATGGGGTTGGGCAGATTTTGACTCAGTTTTAAAATAAAAACGGGCTACAGTTTTGCAGCCCGCCATTTATATTTAATCATTTTTTGTTACAACAATGAGAGCATAAATCATTCCCGGTATATAAAACAACAGTGTCAAAAGAAGATCAATCCAAAATTTACTGTTTATTACACCTTCATGTAAATAAACGGCTAATGGGGGAAGAAGGATTGCAAGAATAATAAGCAGAGTTTTATCTGTTACCGGTTCACCTGCTTTTTTTTGCTTTTTAATTTCTTTAATTTGTTTTTTGGCTTCTTTAATTCTGGCCTTTCTTTCTTTTTTAGGCAAAGCTTTAAATTCTTTAACCGCATTGCGGAAGTCGGAGGCTGCATTTGCAGGAACTTCATTTACAGGAATAGAAATATTTGCAGAAAACACAGGCGAGGCCATAATCATAAAGGCTACAAAATAGAAGAGAATTTTTTTCATAATATAATTGTTAATTAATGCAAAAATTTTAACAATAATTGTTCCATCTCTAAAACTTAAAACTGAATATTTACTTCTGGATGATATGCTTTAACTTCGCGCCATAATTTTTTTATATGAAAGAGGTTTATATTTTATCGGCTGTAAGAACTCCAATAGGAAGTTTTGGCGGATCACTTAAAGATATAAGTGCCACCAAATTAGGCGCTGCTGCAATAAAAGGTGCGCTCCAAAAATCGGGTGTAGATCCTGAAATGGTTGATGAAGTATTGATGGGATGCGTAATTCAGGCTAACCTTGGCCAGGCTCCTGCAAGGCAGGCTGCAAAATTTGCAGGTTTACCTGATAAAGTAAACTGCACAACAGTAAATAAAGTTTGTGCAAGCGGTATGAAATCTATCGCCCAAGGGGCTCAAAGTATTTTACTTGGCGATGCAGATATCGTTATTGCCGGTGGAATGGAAAATATGTCATCAGTTCCTTTTTACCTTGACACAATGCGTTGGGGAAATAAATATGGAAATACTGCCGCAATTGATGGCCTCGCTAAAGATGGCCTTACCGACGTTTATGATGGCAAAGCAATGGGAAATGCGGCTGAGCATTGCGCTGTATCTTGCGGAATAAGCCGCGAAGACCAGGATAATTTTGCAATAGAAAGCTATAAAAGAAGCCAGGCTTCGGTTAATGAGGGAAAATTTAAAAATGAAACAATTCCAGTGGAAATTCCTCAGAGAAAAGGCGACCCTGTTTTATTTGAAAAAGATGAAGAACCTTTTAATGTAAAATTTGATAAAATTGCCGGGCTGAAAGGTGCTTTTGTAAAAGATGGTACCGTTACCGCAGCAAACTCCTCAACAATGAACGATGGTGCTGCAGCCTTGGTTTTGATCAGCAAAGAAAAAGCTGAACAACTTGGGTTGAAGCCAATTGCAAAAATAGTTTCTTATGCAGATGCAGAGCAAGCTCCAATTGATTTCACTACAACTCCAAGCTTAGCAGTTCCAAAAGCAGTTAAAAAAGCAGGGCTGAAAATGGAAGATATCAGTTATTGGGAACTTAATGAAGCATTTGCTGTAGTAGGGATTGAAAATACAAAAAGAATGAAACTTGACCCATCAAAAGTAAATGTTCATGGTGGCGCAGTAAGTATCGGCCATCCATTAGGAGCTAGCGGTGCAAGAATAATTGTAACATTAATTAATGTATTAAAGCAAAACAATGCTAAATACGGCGCTGCCGGAATTTGTAATGGCGGTGGCGGAGCTTCGGCAATGGTTATAGAAAATATTCAATAAAGTTTAAGATTACAGGTTTAAATTTGCAACCTGTTCAAATAAAAAAATATGCGACAAATAGCTTTCAGGGAAGCACTGCGTGAAGCAATGCAAGAGGAAATGAGAAAAGATGAAAGAGTTTTTTTAATGGGTGAGGAAGTTGCTGAATATAATGGCGCCTACAAAGTTAGTCAGGGTATGCTCGAAGAATTCGGCCCAAAAAGAGTTATTGATACTCCAATTGCAGAATTAGGTTTTACAGCTATTGCAGTAGGAGCGGCTCAAAACGGACTTAGGCCAATAGTTGAATTCATGACATTTAACTTTGCCGTTCTTGCTCTTGATCAAATATTAAATACCGCTTCAAAAATGCTTGCAATGAGTGGCGGGCAGGTTGGTTGCCCGATCGTGTTCCGCGGCCCTAACGGAAGTGCAGGCCAACTTGGTGCCCAGCATTCTACTGCATTTGAAAGTATGTATGCAAATATTCCGGGAATTAAAGTTATTTCCGTTAGCAACCCTTACGATGCTAAAGGTTTACTGAAATCTGCAATCATAGATGATGATCCTGTTGTTTTTATGGAAAGTGAAGTAATGTACGGAGACAAAGGTGAAGTGCCGGAAGAAGAATATTTTATTCCTATCGGAAAATGTAAAGTAGCAAGAGAAGGAAAAGATGTAACTATTGTTTCCTACAATAAAATGATGAAAGTTGCACTTGCCGCAGCTACCGAACTTGAAAAAGAAAATATTAGTGCCGAAGTAATTGACCTTAGAACAATTAGGCCTTTAGATTGGCAAACAATTCTTGAAAGTGTTAAGAAAACCAACCGTTTGGTTATAGTTGAAGAGCAATGGCCGTATGCATCTGTTTCATCAGAAATTTCTTATAGAATTCAGAAAGAAGGCTTTGATTACCTTGATGCACCTGTAAGAAGAATTACTTCTGCCGATGCACCAATGCACTATGCACCAAACCTGGCAGCTGCTTATCTTCCTACAATTCCTCAAGTGGTAAAAACAGTAAAGGAAGTGATGTACCTGAAAAAATAATTTCAGAAATCAACTATACAATTTTAAATGTACAATACTCTTGAAAGTTGCCTTATAGACCTTGAAAAAAATGGCGAACTTATAAGAGTAAAAGAAGAAATTGATCCATTTCTTGAAATGGCAGCAGTGCATTTAAGAGTTCATGAAAAAAAAGGCCCTGCACTCTTATTTGAAAATATAAAGGGTTGCAATTACAGAGCTGCATCAAACATTTTTGGCACTCTGGTGCGAAGTAAATTTATTTTCCGGAATTCATTTGAAAAGGTTCAAAAACTTATTCAATTAAAAAATGATCCTTTAAAAGCTTTCAGGAAACCTTTAAAAAATATAAGTGTTGGTTTAACGGCCTTAAAAGCCCTTCCCTTAAAAAAGAAATTTCCGGCTCATTTATTTTCTGAAATAAAAATATCAGATTTACCTCTTATTCATCACTGGCCTATGGATGGTGGAGCTTTTGTAACATTGCCACAGGTTTTTACTGAAGATATTGACAAGCCCGGGATAATGAACGCAAATACCGGCATGTACCGGATTCAGCTAAACGGTAATGATTATATTCTTAATCAGGAAATAGGTTTACATTATCAATTGCACAGAGGTATAGGAGTTCATCAAACAAAAGCTAACCTTAAAGGACAACCGTTGAAGGTAAGTATTTTCGTAGGAGGCCCGCCTGCACATAGTGTAGCGGCTGTTATGCCTTTACCTGAAGGAATAAGTGAATCAGTTTTTGCAGGTGTGCTGGGAAACAGGCGATTCCGCTATTCAATTCATAATGGATATTATATAAGCCTTGATGCAGATTTTGTAATTACCGGAGAAGTTTTTCCGCTTACTAATAAACCCGAAGGCCCGTTCGGAGATCATTTGGGATATTACAGTCTAAAACATGACTTTCCCGTTATGAAAGTAGATAAGGTATTTGCGAAAAAAAACGGAATATGGCCTTTTACAGTTGTAGGCAGGCCACCACAGGAAGATACAAGCTTTGGTGAACTCATTCATGAACTCACCGGCGAAGCGTTAGCAAATGAAATTCCGGGTGTAAAAGAAGTATATGCAGTTGATGCTGCAGGTGTTCATCCTCTGCTTTTAGCAATTGGAAGTGAGCGATATACACCATATCAAAACACTGCAGCACCTTCTGAATTGTTAACTATTGCAAATCATATTTTAGGAACAGGACAGCTAAGCCTTGCAAAATTCCTTTTTATTACAGCGTCAGAAAAATCATCTGAAATAAGTACATACGCTGTTAAAACTTATTTCAAATATTTTCTTGAAAGAATTGATTTAAGACGGGATTTGCATTTTTATACCAACACTTCAATAGATACTTTAGATTATTCAGGAACTGAAATTAACCGAGGCAGCAAAGTGGTTTTTGCCGCTTATGGCCCTAAAATCCGTGAATTAAAAACTTCAATTCCTACTGCTTTTACTAACGAAAATGCAAGCTTGTGTCTTCCGGGCATAATTGCAATTAAGAAAAATAAATTTATAAATTATCCATCCGCTAAAGCGGAAATGGAAAATTTTAGTGAAAAATACAAACAAGCCGATTTGAATGGAATTGCAATAATTGTAATTGCTGATGACGAAAAATTTACTGCTGATTCTTTAAACAATTTTTTGTGGGTAACATTCACAAGGTGTAATCCTTCTCATGATATTTATGGAATTGACTCTTTTATTGAAAATAAACACTGGGGCTGTAATGGGCCTGTAATTATAGATGCCCGTATTAAACCACACCATGCGCCGGTTCTACAAAAAGACCCCATTGTTGAACAAAACATAGAACGTTTTTTTCAAAAAGGAGCAAGCCTTGAAGGTTTTTAAAATTCAAAATTGTTTCCCGAAAA
>JAFDXB010000085.1 GCA_018268175.1 Bacteroidota bacterium
AATAACTTGCAAAAAGAATTGCAACCAAAAGGATTAAAGAATATTTCATCATAAAAATTTAGAACAGAACTCTATCAAAAATTAATCCTTTCCGTGACACTGCTTGTATTTTTTGCCACTGCCACAAGGACAAGGATCATTCCTTCCAATTTTTGGTTCAACCCTCACCGGCTCCTGCTTAACAGGAGTGGACGGATCGAAATAATCGTTCTCATTCGCTGCATAATCAGAACCCGCGGCATCTATTTCCTTTTTATTATTGTTTAATTTGCTGAGATCAGTTTTTTGCTCTCTTCCTTCTCTTATTTGCCCTGCCCTTGTTTCCTCAAAGGGTATAGATGCATGACAAAGGAAACTTACAATATTTTTATTTACAGTGCTATCCATTTGCTTAAAAGCATTAAATGCCTCAATCTTATAAATTACCAACGGATCTTTCTGTTCATATCCTGCCGTTTGTACACTTTGCCGTAAATCATCCATTGCTCTCAAATGCTCTTTCCACGCATCATCTATCAAAGCTAGTGTTATACTTCTTTCAAGTGCCGAACCTAATTCACGGCCTTCTGTTGCAAAATATTTATCAAGATTTGCTAACGCCTGAATTCCCTTTTTACCATCCGAAAATGGCACAGCAACATTCTGAATGTGATCGCCCTGCTGAGCTCGGATATTTTTAATTATAGGCATTGTTTGTTCTGCAATTGCCTTATTCTTTTTTTCATATGATGAAACAGCTTCCATATACAACCTCTGAACCAAACCGTTAACATCGTCCTTTGCAAGCTCAAATGAATTGATAGATGTTTCAATTGCAAAGTTTATTATAACAGCTAGTTTAAAGCTTTCATAATCGCCGCTTTCGCGGAAATCATAAATCAGGTTTTCCGCAACAGAATAAAACGCATTATCTAAATCCAACGCTAATCTTTCACCAAACAAAGCATGGTTCCTTTTGCTGTAAATTACATTCCTTTGTTTGTTCATCACATCGTCGTATTCAAGAAGGCGTTTTCTTATTCCAAAGTTATTTTCCTCAACTTTTTTCTGCGCTCTCTCAATACTTTTGGTAATCATCTTATGCTGGATAACCTCTCCTTCCTTATATCCCATTCTATCCATAAGGCTGGCAATCCTTTCACTGCCGAACATTCTCATCAAATCATCTTCAAGTGAAACATAAAAATTGGAAGAACCAGGATCTCCCTGACGGCCGGCACGCCCTCTTAACTGACGGTCAACCCTTCTACTTTCGTGCCTTTCAGTACCTAATATCGCAAGCCCGCCTGCTTCCTTTACACCGGGCCCTAATTTAATATCCGTACCACGGCCTGCCATGTTTGTTGCAATTGTTACAGCCCCTGCAAAACCTGCCTCCGCTACTACCTGCGCCTCTTTGCCATGCTGCTTTGCGTTCAGCACATTGTGCGGAATATTTTTTTGCTTCAACATTCTGCTGAGCAATTCACTTACTTCAACCGAAGTAGTACCAACAAGACAAGGCCTGCCACTGTTTCTTAATACTTCTATTTGATCTATTACTGCTTTATACTTTTCTCTTTTAGTTTTATAAACCAGATCCTGCTCATCTTTTCTTATAACTTTTTTGTTGGTTGGTATTGTAACAACATCTAGTTTATAAATACTCCACAACTCAGCAGCTTCTGTTTCAGCCGTACCTGTCATACCGGCAAGTTTGTGGTACATACGGAAATAATTCTGTAATGTAATAGTAGCATAGGTTTGAGATGATGCCTCAATCTTTACATTCTCCTTTGCCTCCAATGCCTGATGCAAACCATCTGAATATCTCCTTCCTTCCATAATACGGCCGGTTTGCTCATCAACAATTTTTACAGCACCATCAATTACTACATATTCAACATCCTTTTCAAATAATGTATAAGCTTTTAGTAATTGCTGTACAGTATGTATCCTGTCTGCCTTCAGCGAATATTCTGAAAGCAATGCTTCTTTGTTTTGCAATTTTTCCTCAGCTGAAGCTGAAGATTTTTCAATATCGGTTAGCTTAACTGCAATATCCGGCAAAATGAAGAATTCAGGGTCTTCCCCGGTTCCTGTAATTAGCGTTATTCCCTGCTCGGTTAAATCTACCTGATTATTCTTTTCATCAATTGTAAAATATAATCCGGCATCAACTTTAGGCATTTCCTTCTGCTGGTCAGCTAAATAATAGTTTTCGCTTTTCTGTAGTTTTACACGGATTCCCGGCTCACTTAAGAATTTTATAAGTGCACTATTTTTAGGTAAACCGCGATGGGCACGCATTAAAGCAAGGCCACCATCTTTAGGGTCATCATTGCCTTCGGCGATTTTCTTTTTTGCCTCAATCAAATATTGATTTACAGATTTTTTCTGTGCATCTACTAAAATTTCTATCCTTTTTTTAAGATCAACAAATTGCTGCTGATTATCGCTATGACTCACAGGGCCGCTGATAATAAGGGGCGTTCTTGCATCATCAATCAATACACTATCAACCTCATCCACCATTGCAAAATGGTGCTTGCGCTGCACCATTTCATCCGGATTGTGTACCATGTTATCTCTCAGGTAATCAAAACCAAATTCATTGTTAGTGCCATAGGTAATATCTGCATTATATGCGTTTCTTCGGGCATCAGTATTTGGCTGATGTTTATCAATGCAATCAACTGTTAGCCCCAACCATTCAAAAATAGGCCCGTTCCATTCGCTATCCCTTTTTGCAAGATAATCGTTCACAGTAACTATATGTACACCTTCGCCTGCCAAGGCATTAAGATAAGCCGGTAAAGTACTTACAAGTGTTTTACCTTCACCTGTTGCCATCTCGGCAATTTTGCCGGAATGCAGAACTGCACCACCAATAAGCTGAACATCATAATGAACCATGTTCCAGGTAATTGTGTTGCCACCTGCCTGCCAGGTGTTTTTAAAAAGAGAATATTCTCCGTCAATTATTACATTGTTTTTTCTCGCTGCAAGGGTTCTGTCGAGTTCTGTTGCCTTTGATTTAATGGTTTCATTTTCGCTGAACCTGCGTGATGTTTCTTTTACTGTTGCAAAAGCTTCCGGCAAAATTTCATTTAAAATCTCTTCAATTTTTTCATCTCGCTTTTTCTTAAGTTCATCAACCTCTTTATAAATTTCATCTCGCTGAGCAATCTCTTCCGAGCCTAAAGTTTCTGCCTCTTCTTTCTTCTTTTTTATTACTTCATCGGTTTCCGCAAGATGCTCCTTAATACGGGTACGAAAAACATGTGTTTTATTCCGTAGTTCATCGTTAGAAAGATTTTTATATTCCTCAAAATATTCATTAATCTTCTGAACCTTGGGTAAAATTAATTTTACATCTTTCTCACTCTTGTTCCCACCAAATAATTTAGATATGATACCTAACATATATTGCTATTAAAATTCTTTTAGAAAGCCAAAATTGACAAATACAATGCTATTTTATTGTTAAGGCCAAATTGGCAGGGGCGCAATTTAGCAATTGTTAGCGAGTAAATAGAGAGAATGCCTTATTTAATTACTAATTTTTTCCCTATTTTTGCGCCTCAAAAATCAAAGACTTTTTATGAGTGGCGCATTAAAAGAAGTAAGAAACAGGATAAAAAGCGTTCAAAGCACCCAGCAAATTACCAAAGCTATGAAAATGGTGAGTGCTGCCAAATTACGGCGTGCTCAGGATGCAATTACGCAAATGCGTCCATATGCTCAAAAACTTCAGGAAATGCTTAGTAATATTATAGGCAGTACTGAAGGTAACCTCTCTTTGCACCTTGCAGCAGAAAGACCGATTGAAAAAGTACTTTTAATTGTAATTACCAGCGACAGAGGGCTTTGCGGCGGTTATAACAGTAATCTCCTGAAACTTGCTCACCATACCGTTGCTGAAAAATACAGCGACCAACTTAAAAAAGGTAATGTTTACTTCCTTCCAATAGGAAAAAAAGGTTTTGAACATTTTCAAAAAAATGGATATAAATTAATTGATAACTACTGGAATATTTTTACCGGGCTAAGTTTTGAAAAAGTGCAAACTGCTGCTAAATATGCTATGGATGCATTTTCAAATAAAGAATATGATGCAGTAGATATTATTTACAGCGAATTTAAAAATGCTGCTACCCAGAAATTTATTGCAGAACCTTTTCTACCGGTAAAGAAAACGGTTTCTGAAGGTGGCACAAAATCAGATTTTATTTTTGAACCCGGACAGGATGTGCTTATAGCTGAACTGATGCCAAAAATTTTAAACACTCAGCTTTTTAAATCTGTTCTTGATGCTAACGCTTCTGAACATGGCGCACGAATGACGGCTATGGATAAAGCAAGCGATAACGCAAACGAACTTCTTAAAACTTTGAAAATTAGTTATAACAGAGCTCGTCAGGCAGCTATTACTACAGAACTTACTGAAATTGTGAGTGGCGCTGCTGCTCTTCAGGGTTAATATCTTTTTATGGAAACATCGGCAATTATCCCGCATATTGAAGCTCTGATCTTTGCTAGTGATAAGCCTTTGACAACACTGGAAATTACCACTCTCATAAATAGCGCTCTGGGTTTTATTGATGATCAGGCAGATACTGACCAGATAGATTCTGCTATTAACGGTATCAAAGAAAAATATGATACTGAATTTTATGCATTCGAACTTAAACAAAGCGGTGGAGGCTGGCAGTTTCTTACCAAACCCGAATATCATAAAACCATCGCTCTTCTTAATGGCGATAAATTTATAAAAAAACTTTCCTCAGCCGCGCTGGAAACCCTTGCTATTATAGCTTATAAACAACCTATCACTAAAAGTGAAATGGAATCTATTCGTGGAGTAAACTGCGATTATGCAGTTCAAAAACTTCTAGAAAAAGATCTTATAATAATTGCCGGCAGAAATGAGGATGCAGTCGGCAAACCTTTAATTTACGCTACTTCAAAATCTTTCATGGATTATTTTGGAATTAACAGTGCAGAGGAATTACCAAAAATCAATGAAATGCTGATGGATGAAGTAATTAAAACGGAAGTTAAAAACCTACCTGAAGAAGAAATCCCGACAGAAGAATAAAAGGCTCTGGACTACAGAAAACATAATTTCAATATCCATGAGGTTAAGCCCTGACCTAGGTTATGAAGGAATCAACTTCAAATAAAGATCTTCCATTTTCAAATTCTATGTAAAATACCAACAATAGAAG
>JAFDXB010000086.1 GCA_018268175.1 Bacteroidota bacterium
AAAATCAAGAAATCAAAAAATCAAATCAAACCTCAATCTCCCATCCTTATCTATCAATCCCTAAATTTGAGCTACAATAAATTAAATATGAATCAGGTAGTAACAACCACATACCTAAATAAAATGTCATTTGAATCTCAAATAGATGATTTCAAAATTGTTTTAAGTTCAGAAGGTAACGGCCCCGGGCCGAAGAAAATGATGCTTGCTTCTCTTGCTGCATGTTCAGGACTAGATGTGGTTTCAATTTTAAATAAAATGAGAATAGAATTTTCTGAGTTTTCACTTACAACAGAAGCGCACCTTACTGAAGAGCATCCAAAAATTTATGATGAAGTTACTTTGATTTACAATATTAAAATTGATTCAAAATACAGCGATAAAGTGCTTCACGCTATAAACCTTTCCGTAAATAAATACTGCGGCGTAATGGAAATGTTCCGCAAATTTGCGGATGTAAAAACTAAAGTGAATTTTATATAGCAAGAGAATCAGTTGCGGTTTTCTTATGCTGGTTCCTCACAATAAAAGTTTGTAAAATTATTGCAATCAATATCAGCGATAACCCTATATAAAAATGAGATCCGAAATTTTTATTTTCTTTAAAAATTATAAATGCTAAAACAATCCCATAAACAGGCTCTAAATTGTATGTTAGGTTTACTGTAAATGCGGACACTTTTTTGAGTGCATGCAACTGTAATTCAAACATTAAAACCGTACCTCCGGAAGCCATTAAAAATAGCCAGCCCCAATCTGCCGTTGTAGGCATTAAATGGCCTGCAGGAAATTTTTGAAGATAAAAAGGAATAAAAAAAATCATTATCAAAAGGCCTCCTCCTAATTCATAAAATGTTAGCTCACGCGGTTTATATTTTACTAACAACTGTTTGTTTAATATAGGAAATATTGAACTTCCAACTGAAGCGGCAATACCGAAAATAACACCCAAATAATATTGAGGATAAAAATCAAAAATTATATATATACCCGAAATTGTTAAAAGCCCTAATAATAACTCTTTGTAATTAAGTCTCCTGCGCAAAATCAATGGTTCAAATAAAGCCGTAAAAAAACCTGTTGCAGAAAAACAAACCAAAGCAACAGAAACATTTGAATATTTTATACTTCCATAAAATGCCACCCAGTGAAAACAAATGATAAAACCTACTAAAGCGATTTTAAGCATTTCTTTCGCCGGAATTAGCCGCAACATATTTTTAATATATAATAGTAAACCTAAAATAACTAAAGTAATAGCTATACGCCAGGCAACAAGCAATATTTCATTTAAAGAAATGAGCTTGCCCAAAATGCCCGTAAACCCTGCAATGAATACAGATATATGCAGTTGCAGGAATGCTTTTTTCATCAGCAAAATTAAGCTGCCGGCAAATGCCGGGAAAATTTTTTCAAATTAATATAAGTTCATCATAACAAATTTTGATTTTAGGGACACAAACAATCCATTATATTTGCCCACTTATAATATTATATAGTATGAATTTCAAGCGGACGAACAACATTACCGGCTGGATAGTGTTTTTAATTGCCAGTTTAGTTTACATGCTTACAATGGAAGCGACAGGTAGTTTATGGGATTGCGGAGAGTTTGCATCATCAGCATATAAATTGCAGATTCCTCATCCACCCGGAGCTCCGCTTTTCGTTCTTATCGGGCGATTATTTATGATGCCATTCCCTCCTGCTACAGCAGCTTCAGGAATTAATTTAATGAGCGCACTTGCAAGCGGATTTACAATCCTGTTTCTGTTTTGGAGTATAACTCACTTCGCAAAAAAACTTATTCTTAAAAATGAAGAAACTTTGAGCGATACCAACATTATTGCAATTATGGCTGCCGGAACAGTTGGTGCTCTTGCCTTTACATTCTCCGATTCATTTTGGTACAGTGCTGTTGAAGGTGAGGTTTACGCTCTTTCATCTTTTTTTACTGCCATAGTTTTTTGGGCAATTTTAAAATGGGAACAAAATGTTACCGAAGAAGAAGCTATGGGTATTAAAGGGCATTTTACAAAAGCCGACAGATGGATTATTCTTATTTTTTATTTGATGGGGCTTTCAATTGGTGTGCATCTTCTTAACCTTCTTACTTTACCTGCTATAGTTCTTGTTTATTATTTCCGCCGCTATAATATAACCCGCTGGGGAACAGTGTTTGCCTTTATTATCGGATGCCTTATTACGGGCCTTGTTCAAAAAGCAGTTATTCAATGGAGTGTAAACTGGGCATCAAGCATGGATGTGATTTTTGTAAACAATTTCAAACTTCCTTTCCTTTCAGGCTTTGGCTTTATGTTCGTAATAATTGCCATATTAATTTACTTCGGCTTAAAAGCCGCGAATAAAAACAATTGGAATTTCTTAAAACTTGGCCTTTGGAGTTTTGCTTTTATGTTGCTGGGATACTCATCATATCTGTCAACAATGATTCGCAGCAGTTCTGATCCGGCAATAGATATGTTTAATGTTGATAATCCTGTCTCCCTTGTAGGTTACGTGTCCCGTGAACAATACGGCGATTGGCCTATTCTTTATGGCCAGGATTTTACCGACCAGGTGCAGGATGCAAAAATTACAGATACATATATTAGATCAGGAAACAGATATGAAAAGAAGGGACGTAAAATTGAATATATTTATGCACCTTCAGACAAGCATTTTTTTCCACGCATGTGGGATCAGAGCAACGATGTCGGACGGGCTGATTATTACGCGAACTTCATCGGCATTGGCCGAGATTCGGATGGCAACTGGGAACGTAAGCCAACGGTGATGGAAAATATTTCCTTCTTTTTTAGTTATCAACTCAACTGGATGTACTGGCGATATTTCATGTGGAATTTTGCGGGTAAACAAAATGATGTGCAGGGTGTAAATATGGGTAATGTAAGAGATGGTAACTGGAAAACAGGAATTGGTTTTTATGATTCTATGCGATTAGGCGATCAGAGTAAAATGCCTGACAGCATGAAGGAAAATAAAGCTAATAACAAACTGTATGCATTGCCTTTAATTCTTGGAATTTTAGGGCTTATATATCAGGCGAAAAAAGATAAAACAGATGCTATTATTGTTGGATTGTTATTCTTCTTTACAGGTTTTGCAATTTGTATCTATTTAAATCAGGCCGGTTTACAACCACGTGAACGTGATTATGCATTTGTTGGTTCTTTCTATGCATTCGCTTTTTGGATTGGCCTTGGAGTTTTGTTTGTTCGAGAAATTTTATTAAAATATTTAAAGAATTTACGCAACGCTACTGTTGCTGCATCATTATTATGTTTATTGCTTGTACCGGTTTTAATGGGAGCGGTAGAATGGGATGATCATGACAGAAGCAAAAAACTTCTGGCACGTGACCTTGCAATAAATTATCTTGAAAGTTGCGCTCCAAACGCAATACTTATAACCTTTGGTGATAACGATACATATCCACTTTGGTATGCTCAGGAAGTTGAAGGTATAAGAACAGATGTCAGAGTTATTAACAGCAGTTTACTTGGAACCGACTGGTATATAAATCAACTCCGCTATAAAATTAATAATAGCAATGCTATTGATCCGATTTGGAATAAAGAGCAAATTGAGGGAAGCACCAGAGATATTATTTATTATGCTCCGCGTCGCGATCAAAATACAGATGCATATATGAACCTTTATACCATGATGAAGGATTACGCCGGAAGCGATGATCCATCTAAAATGGAACAGGGCCGTGATGGTAGCTACCTAAATATTTATCCAAGCAAAAAAGTTTTTATTCCTGTTGATTATAGTAAAGTTCTAAAAAATGGAACTGTGAATGCAAACGACAGTGTTGTAACTGAAATGAAATTTGAAATTCCTAGAAATACATTATATAAAAATGATGCTGCAATTCTTAACATTATTGCCGCTAACAACTGGGAAAGGCCTATTTACTTTACCTCGCCTTACGGCGATTTAGGTTTTGGCCAATATCTTCGCCAGGATGGAATGACTTACAGGCTTGTTCCTGTTTTGAACAGCGAAGTAAACCTTGACTGGGCTTTTGACAAAATGATGAATAAATTCAGATTTGGGAATGCTGACAAACCCGGAGTTTATTTTGATGAAGAAAACCGCAGGCATCTTAACGGAATAAGATTAGCATTTGCGCAGGTTTCATCAGCACTTTCTGATGCTAACCGCATGGATGAAGCACGTAAGATTTTGGAAAAGTGCGACAAAATGATGAACAGTGAAAATTTCTCTTACGGCATGGTAAGCCGCAACCAGCAACATAATCAGGTAGCATTGCAATTTTTATATGCCGCTTACAGAGCAGAAGATGAAGCTTTGATTAAAAAGGTAACATCTCAATTGAAGAAAGATATTCTTCAGCAGCAGCTTTATTACCAATCACTGTCTGAAGTGCGCAGAGACAACCTTTCAAATGAAGAAGCTCGCAATGAAAAATTACTTGAAGGTATAAACGGCCTTGAACAACAGTTTAAGGCAATGAAGGAATTTAAAAATAATGAGTCGAAGAAGATAAAAACCGATTCTATAAATCCTTAAAAATTTAACGGCTGCAAATATAATTGCAGCCTTTTATTATTTTAAAATATTTACTTCCTTTTGTAACTCAATGCCGAATTTTTGTTTAACTGAAGAAACGATCTCATCACTTAAATCAAGAATTTCATTGCCTGTTGCGCTTCCATAATTTACTAAAACAAGCGCCTGATGTTTATGGCAGCCGGCATCATTTTTCCGAAAACCTTTCCAACCACAAGTTTCAATTAACCAGCCCGCCGGGATCTTTACATTGCCATTTTCCAAATTATAAGATGGTATTTCAGGATATTTTTCTTTTAATTTATTAAAGCGTTCATTTGAAACTTCAGGGTTTTTAAAAAAACTGCCTGCATTACCAATTACTGAAGGATCAGGAAGTTTGCTTTGCCGAATAGAAATTACAGCATCGCTGATAGTGCTTACTGAAAGTTCTTTCTTTTCTAATAAACCCGATAAAGCACCATAACTAATATTAAACTTTGGATTTTTCAATAATTTGTAGGTAACATCTATTATGATGAATTTGTTTTTCAATTCATTTTTAAAAACACTTTCTCTATATCCGAATTTACAATCTTTGAGAGAAAATATTTTCAATTGCCCTGTGGAAATTTCGAGTGCAGTTAACGACTTAAACACATCTTTTATTTCAACTCCATATGCACCAATGTTTTGCATTGGTGATGCGCCAACACTGCCGGGTATTAAAGAAAGGTTCTCAATTCCGCCCAAACCTTTATTTACGCAGTACTTTACAAATGTATGCCACTTAACACCGGCACCAACTTTATAATGTATTTCATATTCACTTTCAAAAGTTTTTTCTATGCCGCCAATTAAAATATGAATAATAAATTCGTACTCTTGTTCCACAAAAAGCACATTACTTCCACCGCTGATAATTTTAAATTGAAAGTTATTTTCTTTTGCAAATTGCAAAGCATTCTTTAACTGAGATATGGAAAAAACATCAGTAAAATATTTCGCTTTAGCTTCTATTGCAAAAGTGTTGTATGGTTTTAAAGAAATATTTCGTTTAAGATTTTTTATCATAATCAAGCAGGGTCAACATCTAAAATAATGTGAACCGAATTAAATCTTTTATCGGATAAAAGCAAATTTATATGGTTAATAATAACTTTCTTTTGTTTTTCTGCGAGTTCATTTTTTGGAAGTTTCACAAGCATTTCGCGTATGAACATATTTCTAATTTTTGAAATCACCGGTGCCGCCGGGCCATTAATATCAGTAATATCTTGTTTTAAAGTTGCAGCTAACACATTTGCCGCAGTTTCAACAACAGCCCGGTCTTTATGTTTTAGAATTATGTTTACTAATCTTACAAAAGGAGGATAATTAAATTCCCGCCTTCGTTCAAGTTCATATTGAAAAAAATTATCGTAATCATGTTGCTGCACAAACTGCAATACGGGATGTTTTGTATTCATTGCCTGAATCAAAACTTTTCCCTGCCGGTGCTTTCTTCCTGCACGCCCACTCACCTGTTCCATCAACTGAAATGCTCTTTCATTAACTCTGAAATCGGTAAAACTAAGTAAACCATCTGCATCTAAAATTCCAACAAGATTAACATGTTCAAAATCTAATCCTTTAACAACCATTTGTGTTCCAACCAAAATATCTATCCTTCTGTTTTCAAAAAGTTGAATAAGATTATCATGATCTCTTTTTCCTCTAACACTGTCCACATCCATTCTTGCAACTTTATAGTCCGGAAATTCTATATCAAGGTCCTCTTCAACTTTTTCAGTCCCAAAATTTTTCTCAAGCCATTTAGTGCTGTTGCAAGCAGGGCACTCAATAAACTTAGCATAGGTACTTCCACAATAATGACAATGCATTTTGTTACTGAATTTATGCATCGTAAGAGAAACGTCGCAATGAGAACATTTGGGAATAAAACCGCAAGAGCCACAAATAATATAAGGATCATAACCTCTTCTGTTCTGAAAAAGAATAACCTGAGAATTATCGCTTAATACTTTATTTATTTCTGTTTTCAGTTGCTCAGAAATTGTTACTTTCTTAAACGATGAAATTGCAGCAGTATTTATTATTTCTATTAACGGCAATTCAATTCCCATATACCGTTCTGAAAGTTTTACCAAGCCATACTTTCCTTGCCGGGCATTAAAATAACTTTCCACCGAAGGTGTAGCACTGCCTAAAATAACCTTAGCATTTATTGCAGATGCATAATAAATTGCTGTATCCCTTGCATTATACCGGGGAGCGGGATCATGTTGTTTAAATGAAGAATCATGTTCCTCATCAACAATTATCAACCCTAAATTTTCAAACGGTAGAAATAATGAACTTCTTGCACCTAAAACAATTCTGGTATCACCACTTCGCACTTTGTTCCAAAGTTCAATCCTTTCCTGATCATTAAATTTTGAATGGTAAATTGAAATGTAACCGCCAAAGAAAACCTGTAACCTGCGTATCACTTGCGATGTTAATGCAATTTCCGGGAGAAGATATAAAACCTGCTTTCCTTCCAATACATATTCAGCAATTTTTTTTACGTATAACAAAGTTTTGCCGCTGCCGGTAATACCTTGTAAAAGTGTAACAAAGTGAATATTCATTTGTTCATTCAGCCAATCATAAGCAACGCTTTGTGCAGGAGTGAATGAAAAATTAAGGTTTAAAGATTTTGGCAGAGATCCTATTCTGTTGGCATTACGGCTTTCGACAATTAAAATACCTTTAGTGCAAAGAGATTTTAATTGTGCGGATGTTGCACCGGATTTTTTTAGAAGCTCAACCTGCAAAACTTCTCCTTCCGTTTTTTGTAAATATAAATATGCCAGCAAAAGTTCCATTTGTTTTGGCGCACCTTTCCATTCATTTAATAATGCACTTAACTTTTCTTCATTGTTGTAAGAAGGTGAAAGGAGCACAACTTTCTCTTTCAGCGGCTTATATTTTTCTGAAATTTTTTCCCATACAAAACACACTTTTCTATCGAGTAATTTTTTAATTACAGGATAAACATAATTCGCATCAAGAATTTGCTGCACTTCAGTTAAGTTAAGTTGCCGTTTTATAAGGAGAGCTTCTGCAACAATGAATTCATTATCTGAAAATCCTGAAAAATCATCACCAAATTCTTCATTATAAATAACAATTGTTTCGCTGCTAAGTTTAAAGTTGGCAGGGAGAGCAGCGGCCATTACTTCACCTTCACTGCAAAGGTAATAGCGTGAAATCCAGTTCCACAATTTAAGCTGATGTTCAAATAAAATAGGTTCTTCATCAAGTATCTGAACAATTTCTTTGGTTGGGAAACCGGGGTTTTGAAATGATATTTTTTTTACAACTCCGGCATATTTTTTTTTCTTTCCAAAAACAACTTCAACTCTGCAACCCGGTTTAATTTTATTAACAACACTTTCATCAATATGGTAAGTAAATACTTTCGGCAATGCGAATGGAAGAATAACTTCCACCCAACATTTAGGATCATTGATATGTAATGTTAACTGTTGCTGCATTCATTCAAATTTATCCATGGAGCATTTAATTCAATAAGTTTATTTTGCATGGCATTATAAACTTTTTGTTTTAATTCCTGCATAGAAATATTCTCCACACTTATTTCGGGAAGAAAAATTGCACGCGTTCTGCCGGGATTTAAAGAAAACACAGAATGGTAATTTAATCTGCAATAGTTATCGGGAAAAACGACAGGCACTATTGGAGTTTGCGTTTCAATTGCAATTTTAAACGCACCATCGTAAAAACTTTTTAAGGGGCAGGGTGTCATATTAAAAGTACCTTCGGGAGCAATTACAACTGAAATATTTTTTTGAAGAGATCTGATTAATTCTTTAATACTGTTGGCTCTGTTTTCAGCACTTGTACGGTCAACCATTATTGTTGCATTTTTGTAAAGCACACCAAAAATTGGGATAGATGCCATTGATGATTTTCCAAGAATACGGATATGTTGCTTTCTAAATGCTTTCATTAACACAGGTATGTCCATGTAAGATGTATGGTTAAAAACATAAACTGCCGCTTTTTCCTTATTGACATTTTCAATGCCGATATTTTTATGGTGAAATCCCCAGCAAAAGAAAGCAACGTCCGCCCACAGGCGGCAAAGAGAGTAAATAAAATTTCCGGAAGAAGTTTTATTAAACAATAATGAAATTAAAACGAATGGAAATATTATAAACAAGAGCAATACAAATATTAAAAAGCCGTAAATACTGAAAATCAACAGGAAAAAGCGTTTAATATGGCTCATGAGTAAGCGAAATTAACTTTGGGTGTACTAATTAAAAAACATTTTCAAAAAATATAAATATTTTAGGCAAATATCCTTACCTTTGCCGTCCTAAATTTGGGAAGTTATGTTAGCAGTAGTAAAAATTGCAGGAATGCAATATAAAGTAAAAGCCGGCGACAGTTTATATGTTCCGCATATTTCCGGAAAAACCGGGGATTCTGTTGAATTTTCAGATGTATTATTTACACAGGATGGCGATAAACTTTCTGTTGGTTCAAACATTAATGTTACCGTAAAAGCGGAAATAATTAATGATTTAGTAAAAGGCGATAAAGTGATCGCATTTAAAATGAAAAGAAGAAAAGGTTTTCGCAAAAAGCATGGGCATCGTACACAGTACACCCAAATAAAAGTTACTGCAATTGCATAATTTTTTTTAATCAGAATTCCTTTTAAAAAAATAAAAGATGGCACACAAAAAAGGTGAAGGTTCGGTAAAGAACGGACGTGATTCACAAAGCAAAAGATTAGGCGTAAAAATTTTTGGAGGACAAGCTGTTACTTCAGGTAATATAATCCTTCGTCAAAGAGGAACTGTTTATCATCCTGGTAAAAATGTTGGTCTTGGTAAAGACTTTACAATTTTTGCAACTGCTGATGGTGTTGTAAATTTTAGAAAAACTAAAGGTGATAAAACTTTAGTTTCTGTAAATGAAGTAGAAGCAACAGCATAATTTTTTTAATGTTTATTTTGGTAGTTTCAAAATAGTATTTATTTTTAAGTATTATTTACTAACCAATTAAATTTTAAAAAATGGCAATGTCAAAAAAAGCTGCTGCTCCTAAGAAAGCTGCTGCTCCAAAAAAAGCCGCTGCTCCAAAAAAAGCTGCCGCTAAAAAAGCTGCTCCTAAAAAAGCCGCTGCTAAAAAAGCTGCTCCTAAAAAGGCTGCTGCTAAAAAAGCCGCTCCTAAAAAGGCTGCTGCTAAAAAAGCCGCTCCAAAAAAAGCCGCTGCTAAAAAAAGTTCTAAGAAGTAATTCAAAGAGCTCGTCAAAATTTAAAATTATAAGTCCTGCTTTTGCAGGACTTTTTTTATTGATTAATTCTTAAGTTCGTGCATGACAAATTTTGATATTGCCGATATTTTTTCTGCCTATTCGAAGCTTATAGATATTCACGGATTAAATTCCTTCAAGGCCAAATCCCTTGCTGCCGCTGCTTTTTCAATAGAAAGACTTACAATCCCATTGAATGAATTACCCTTTAAAGAGTTAAGCGTTCAAAAAGGTATAGGCGATTCTACAGCAAAAAAAATTTCAGAAATTATAAATACCGGCACTTTAAAAGAATATGAAGAACTTCTTACTGTTACCCCACCTTCCATCCTTGAAATGATGAAAATAAAAGGCCTCGGGCCAAAAAAAATAAATGCAATATGGAAGGAAATGCAAATTGAAACCTTAGGCGAACTTCTTTACGCATGTAAAGAAAACAGACTTAAAACTTTTAAAGGTTTTGGTGAAAAAACGCAAACATCTGTAATGCAAAAAATAGAATTCTTTATGAATTCAAAAGGAAGATTTTTATTTGCAAATACTGTAAGAGCAAATGAATACATAAAAACAAACCTGGAATTACATTTCGGAAAAATCAACGTAATCATTACCGGAGACTATGCAAGGCAACTTGAAATAATTGATCAACTTGAATTTGTAATTGATGCTTCAATTGAAGAAATAAAAAATTTTAATCTTCATGATTTTAATGTTTTAGAATCTGATGAATCTTCAATTACATTTATTACAGAAAGCGGTTTAAAAACTGTTCTTCATTCAGCTTCAGCGAGAGATAAATATTTTAAAGCTGTAAAATTTTCATCTTCATCCGAATTCAGTGAACTTCTTGATGAAAAGAAATGTGAGAATGCAAAAAATGAAAATGATGTTTTTAAAAAACTTAATCTTCCATTTATTCCTTCCTATTTAAGAGAAACAAAGAACATAATTTCAAAATTAAAAGCTGAATTTGAGCCAATAGAAGCAAAAGATATTAAGGGCCTTATTCACTGCCATAGTAATTGGAGTGATGGAGCACACAGCATTGAAGAGTTAGCAGAAGAATGTATCAAGCGCGGTTTTGAATATATTGTTATCAGCGATCATAGCAAATCTGCTTTTTATGCAAACGGCTTGTATGAAGACAGAATAAAAAAGCAACATATTTTGATTGATGAATTAAACAGAAATTATGCACCGTTTAAAATTTTTAAAAGTATTGAATCAGATATTTTAAATGATGGCAATCTTGATTATTCAAATGATATCCTTTCAACTTTTGACCTGGTAATTGCTTCTGTTCACAGTAATTTATCAATGGACAAAAATAAAGCCACAGAACGGCTTGTAAAGGCTGTTGAAAACCCATATACAAGAATTTTAGGCCATGCAACAGGACGGCTTCTGTTATCTCGTAACGGATATGAAATTGATTATGACAAAATAATTGATGCTTGTATTGCAAATAATGTTGTCGTTGAATTAAATGCCCATCCAAACAGGCTTGATATGGATTGGAGATATTTAGATAAGGTTATAGAAAAAGGAGGACTTATTTCTATTGATCCTGATGCACATTACCTTGAAGGCTTTGATGATATAAACTTCGGAGTGTTAGTAGCTCAAAAGGCAATGATAACTGCAAAGGATAACCTGAGTAGTTTTTCATTATCACAATTTGAAAAATTTTTGACTCAAAAATAATCAAGTCATTTCCAAAGCATTTGATGAATTCTTTAATGGAAATTCAATAAAGAAAGTAGTTTCTTTTCCTTCAATAGAATTGAACCATATTTTACCACCGGCATATTCAACCATTCTCTTTGTCATTGCAAGGCCAAGGCCAGCACCGGAAGATTTGGTTGTAAAGTTGGGCATGAAAATTTTAGGCCTTATATTTTCAGCAATACCGGATCCATTATCAGAAACATGAATAATTATTTTATCATTTTCTATTGTTTCAGTAATTGAAACTTTTGCAATCTCCTGTGAAGAAGCCGCCTGCTTTGCATTTTGAATTAGATTGGTAAATATTCTGTTTAAGTGAGTTTTATTTGAAAGGACAAAATGTGGTTCATTCATTGGTGAAAATGAAATCTGTATTTGTGAATCGCTTTCATACAACATAACCACACCGGAAATAGCAGAATCAATATTTATCAATTCTTTTGGTGTGTTTTCAATGTTTGCGAACTGACTGAATTCGCCAGCAATAAAATTCAAATGGTCAATTTGTTCAACCAAAGTATTTGAAACATTCGCAGCAAGTTCTTTAACATTTAATGCATTATTATCTATTGCCTTTTGAAGATACTGCAAGCTCAATTTCATTGGAGTAAGGGGATTTTTTATTTCGTGCGCAATTTGTTTTGCCATTTCGCGCCATGCAAATTCACGCTCCGTTTTTGCAAGTGCATCGGCACTTGCATCAAGTTTGCTCACCATTTTATTGAACTCATCTACTAACTGCCCTATTTCGTCTTTTCTTGTCCATTTAACCTCCACATTCTTCTTGCCGAGATTAATCTTCTTCATTTCTTCACTGATGATTGAAAAGGTACGTGTAATTCTATTGGCAATGAATAAAGCAATAATTCCGGCAATTAAAAATATAAATGCATTCAGGTTTATAATAGTTACAAGAAAGTTTGAAATCTCTTCTTTTAGTTTAGTTTCGGAAGTAAAATATGGAATGTTCAAATAAGCATAATTATTTCCCTGCTCGTCAATTACAGGTTTGTAGCTACTTACATAACTAAGTTTCCCGATTTTTTCTTTTTGGAAAAATTGAACTTCATTATTCTGGTGTAAATGATAATAAGCAACAGGGTCCATAATAGAACTTACTATTCCTTTATTGTAGGGCAATGGCAGTGATGAAGCTTGTAATTTGCCGTTAAGGTCATAAAGGTTTACATCAATGCCATGAATTTCAGATATTTTTTTAATGGTTTGAGTAATATCATCATTTCTGTTTTGGCCTGAAACAGAAGCAGAATCAATAATATTCCAGCCATAGCTCATTGATGTTTTAATTTCACGTTCCATTAAATGGATAACCATACTTAGCTTTTCACGGTTGTTATTTTCGTACCTGCTGATAAAAAATAAAATGGTTGCAATTCCTATTATCAGGAAGGAACCAACACTTATAAGAATAACAGTTCCGTGAATTTGATTCCTTATATTAAACTGCCATTTTTTCTTCATTTGATTTCGGCTGAAGCCGGAATTAAAAAACACATTAAGCAACCAAAGTATAGCTGTTAGAATAAGGAATGCACAAAAAATGTAAGAGAACAACGTCATTGATTCAATCCAAAAATTATTTTCCTTAGCAATTACAACTAACCTTCCGCCACCGGCGTTATACCATAGTTCATTATAGTTAGAACGAGATACAGTAAAATACTGTTCAATAGGAAATCCGCTGCGGGCAAGGGTTGTAGAGAAAGGATAATCGTTGTAACTTGATATTAGTTTATAATTATTGTAAATAGCAAAAGCATACTGCGAAGAATTTTCAATCGAATTTTGGCGGCCTCTATTGAACAGTAAGGGATATAATGCTTCATTTTTATCCTTTCTTAAATTCGCTAATATAAAAACATAGCCAAGTAAATTGCCGGAAGTATCACGCAAATATTTTTTACTTATATAGCTGAATTTATCGTAGGCTACATCATAGTAATAAAGATTAGGGATACCTGTTGGATGAGCTTCTGTATTTAGTATGGTATTAAGGTCATTATAAGATGTGCTGTCTTTATTAAACAGTGGTTGTTCATTAGCATTGAAAGAAAATATTTTTGTTTCATACCTGTCGGTATAACCTGAAAAATTTCCTTCAATAATACTATCCTTGAAAAACTGATTTTGAGAAGGCGATAAAAACCTATCGAAATTATCGGCAAGATAATCTTCTCTAAAATCCGTAAGCATTGAATTTATAAGAGTTTCGCTTGAGGGATCTGCTTTTGTTGCGAGAATTTCAGCATAGTGTTTTCTATTTCGTAATTCCTTTTCATTATTTTCAATAATAATAATGCCGCTAATTGAAACTGAAAAAATAAATACCCAAAATACTAACCGGCTTGAAATAATTTTTGATGCAATTAAGCTGAGGAAATTATTATTTAAGAGATAAACAAAAAGCAACAGCCATACTAAAACCAAAATATCTGAACCGTCCGTTACAATATTAAAGGAAAGAAAAACCAGTCCTGTTGATGCCACTATAAAAAGAAAATCCCAGAAATTTTTTTCAAAAAATGGCTTTAAAAGAAAAACAATGGTTTGGCAAAGAAAGAAATAACCGATTGCTAAACAACAAAGTATCAGAAAGCCAATTACGCTGTAAATATTTAAGGAGAAGAATTTTAATACATCAAATGATATTTGTGAATCTGCAACCAGCGACCGGATAATATTGGTGCCGGTAAAAGTGGTAAAAACAATAATTAGCGCGGCGCTGAAGAAAAGAAGGTTTCTTTTAGCATTCACTTTATTTTCAAAATGAACCTTTTTATCCTGAATTTCAGCTCTTAGAAACAATATTGCCCACACAAAAATAACAGCATTAATCAGCAAATCACCCAGAGAACGTAAAATGGAATTTGACCCATAAATTGCCGGATCGAATAATTCAAATTGGCGGAAATTGATTGGAAAATCTTCTTTATAAGTAATAATCCTGAGAACAAGAACAAGAAAAATAAAAAATAAATATCCTGCAGGTTTACTGATATATGAAGAAATATATGTGGCCAGTAGTTGTATAAAAATCAGAATAATAAATGAGGCCAGAATAATTAGTACTACCGATGCTGCATTGTTACGCAATAAGGGTTCGGAACTTTTTTTAACTACGTTGAATAGTTTTTTACCATTAATAGAATTTACAGATAAACCGCTGTCGGATGCGGTGGATATATCATAATTAAGAGAGATATTCTTGTTTGTTGCAAAGGTGTTCTGCAAAAAATTATTGCTGATAATATAATTCCATTTTATGGGAATTAATGCAACAGCTTTATATTTATCGTTACTGTAAATATTGTAAACATAATAACCGTTTTGTAACTGAATAAAACCTGAATTCTCGTTGAGGTATAACAACGACCAATTAGGGAAAACAGTTTGCGTATTCCAGAATTTTAATTGATATTCCCTTTCTTTAGAAAGGGTGAAATAGAATAAAAAATACTTTTTGTCAACAAGATGATTAAGTTCTTCCTCACTTAAATAACCGTTTAAGATATTCTTATTAAGAGCTGAATCTTTATGCAATTCCTTAAAATCTTTTTCAGCTTTATGAATATAAGAGGAAAGTGTTTTTTGAACTGTGGATATTGAAGAATTGACACTCCAGTAATTATCAATAATAATAGCAACTGTTATCAGCCATGCTGCTATAAGCAGCAGATAAATGTGGTGCTGTAAAAAGTTTTTAAAAGATTGTAAATGTTGCAGCTTCAATTACTTTGCTTTATTTTGTTCCAGAGGTTATCTTTTTCTTCAAGGCTCATATCATACAAAAGTTTGTTTTCCGCTGCAGCGGCTTCTTCCATTTTTGTAAACCTCGATATAAATTTCTTATTAGTTTTTTCCAATGCGTTTTCAGCATCAATATTTAAGAAGCGGCTTAAGTTTATTAAAGAAAATAAAACGTCGCCAAACTCTTCTTCGGCCTTTTCAGGGTTGCCTGATTTTATTTCATCTTCAAGTTCTTTTATTTCTTCATAAACCTTAGCCAAAACCTGAGATGTATTTTCCCACTCAAAGCCAACCTGCTTAGCCTTTTGCTGAATCCTCATTGACTTCACCAAAGCAGGAAGAGATTTAGGAACTCCTTCCAAAGCCGATTTTTTCCCCTCTTTTAATTTAAGTTTTTCCCAATTTGTTTTTACCTCTTCAGCAGTTTCTGCTTTTACATTTCCATAAATATGCGGGTGCCGCGAAATAAGTTTTTCACAAATCGTTTCTATAACCTCAGAGATGGAAAATTTCTTTTCCTCTTCAGCAATTTTAGAATAAAAAACAATATGTAGCAGCAAATCGCCTAACTCCTCTTTTATAGATTTGTAATCTTCTTCTGTAATTGCATCAGCCAACTCAAAAGTTTCTTCAATAGTTAATTGTCTAAGGCTTTTTATTGTTTGTTTTTTATCCCACGGGCACTTTTCCCGTAACTCTTTCATTATTGAAATAAGTTTATCAAATCCAAAATCTGAAGTCATGAAAAAAAGTTAATTATATTTATTAAAAGTAGTAAAGTTTAGCCTTATCCTGCAGATGCCGTAAATTAGCAAATTCAAACAGAAAGTAAACGATGAATAAATTTTTCGCTTTGGTTGTGTTTTTATTTCTTAACCAGGTAGGGTTCTCGCAATACTATTTTAAGGATATAGTAAGTGTAAAGCAGGCAAACAGTGAAATGGCCGCTTACAAAGAAAATAAGGTAAAGAAAATAAAAGTGAAAAGTTTTGAAGCAAATGGCGAACCTAGCGAAGGTTTTTTCTTTGAAAAGAATATTACAAAAGATTACCGTAAAACTGAATTGTATATCAGAACTATATCATCGCCGAAGGCACTTACAATAAGCAATTATAATGAAAAAGGATGGCTTGAGAATACAATTGACAGTTCTGATATTTTCACTACACGCAATTCCTATTTCTATGATGAATCAGGGCGCCTATTAAAAATTTCAACTGCTTTCCGCTCTGCGGATGATGACTTTGTAAATACAATGCTTGAGGAACACGTATTTGTTTATGGTGATGATTACTTCCCTGATAAAATGTACAAAATAATTGACCGAAAAGACAGTAGCGCAATTCTATTTGTGAAGGATGAAGCCGGGAATATTGCCGTGGAAAAAGATTTGAAATCAGGCAATATTTACTACTATTACTACGATGAGAAAAGCAGGCTTACGGATATTGTTCACTCTACCGAGTATAATAATAAAATGATTGCAGATTATATTTTTGAATATGGCGCCGATAATAAAGTATCACAAATGATTTCTACAGAGGCCGGCAAACAAAACTATGTTATCTGGAAATATCAATATCAAAACGGAATGGTTTCTAAAGAAAGAGTTTATGATAAGAAGCGGAAATTGATGGGATATGTTGAATACGAATATCTTTAGCCGGGGCTTTTAATTGCTCTTTTTTTTACTAACTCTTTGGCACGCACGAAAATTAAATTATAATTATTTATTACCATCCCCAAAATGCGGCTGAAACTAACCTTTACAATTTTTCTTAAAAAATAATACCATACAAAAAAGGACAGGAAAAATGTAAGTACAGTTCCTATTGCTGCACCATAAAAATCAAATGCCACCAGACATGAATAAGTTAATGCCACCTTTATAACAAAAGAAACTAAATTAAGCCTGAAACATAATCCGGGTTTACCAATTGAATTAAGAGTGTTAGCAGCTTGGTTTTGAAAAACTCCTATAATACTAGTAATCATATAGAGTTGAAGAATTAATGCAGCGTTCAAATATTCTTTTCCTGCAATTATGCCTACAACAAATTTTGGAAAAATAATTATAAACAAAGCGGCCGGTACAACAATGCAAAGTAATACAGATGTCATTCTTTCCAAGAAATATTGAACTTTCGTTTCCCCCTCAACGTCATTTGCCTTTACCAATTTGGGAAATAAAATTTCTGATGCGGCAAAAGAAGGTATATCCACAAAACCTGAAATTCGTGAGGATGCATTATAAAGAGCAACAGCACCGGGATTCATAAAAATGCCCATTAACATTTGGTCAGTGTTTACCGACAAATTTGTTATCAATCCTGTTCCAAAAATATATCCTCCGTAATTTGATAATTTTTTTATCCAAATTTTAGTTGGATTAAAAATATGATGAAGGTATTTCTTTGAATACATATACAAAACAATCGCCCCCCCTAACACACTTACAGATTGAAAAATAGCCAGCGATTTCATTGTAAATGCTGAATTATTAAAATACTCGACACAGATAAGAATAAAAAATATAACCTGACGAGTAAGATGGCCGGCAAAAATTCCTTTAAAATCAAAATGAGACTGTTGAATTGCTTCTAAATGTGAAAAAAACACCATAAAAATCAATCCCGGAATAAACCAAAGAAGCATATCTGATAATTCCTTACCGCTATTGAAAAAATCGCTGAATGGTTTATGGAAAAAATATAAAAATATAATAAACAATAAGCTGATGCTTATGTTCATTGCAAGAGATGATGAAGCAATATGTGTTTTATTGAAATTATCAACATCCGAACTTACAAACTTGATATGAGCATTTTTTAATAAGCTTGTTTTAGTTGTTTCAAATATGGTAGTTATAATAAGAAACAAAGCCCACACCCCCATTTGTTCTTTTGATAATACTCTTATAAGAATCATGAAGTTTACAAGGCCGAATAGTGTTAGAGAGAAGCGTTGTAAAAAGGTAAAGAATGCAGACCTTATCCAGTACGATGACAAAAATTTCTTCAAAATCCTAATTTATCTCCGGTGAAAATATAAAAATAAAAAACCCCTTGCAAGTGAAGGGGTTTTTATTTTATTTTAAACAGTTTAGAAATTTCTAACTGTCATTTCTGTTCTTCTGTTCTTAGCTCTTCCGGCAGCAGTTTTATTATCTGCAATTGGCTTAGTTTCACCATAGCCGGTTGCAATTAATCTGTTTTCTTCAACTCCTTTCTTCATAAGATAATCTTTTACTGACTTCGCTCTGTTTTCAGACAGAACCTGATTACTTTCATCAGATCCCTGACTGTCGGTATGCCCGTCAATATTCAGAATCAAAGATGGGTCTTCTTTCATAAGCCTTGCAACTTCATCAAGAGATTTGAATGATTTTGGTAACAGTTTGAAGCTTCCTGTTGAATAGAAAACATTTTTAGCTGCGAAGTTGATTTTTTCAATTACTTCTTTTGCTATAACAGGGCAACCCTGGTTTTCAACCGGACCCGGACGAGTTGGACATTTATCCTCTTCATCGTTAAGGCCATCGCCATCTGTATCAGGTACCGGGCAGCCTTGGTAGCGCGCCACACCCGCAACGGTAGGGCATTTATCTTCTTCATCATTTATACCATCGCCATCTGTATCCGGAATAGGGCATCCCTGGTATTTAGCTAGCCCCGGAACTTCAGGACATTTATCATCAACATCAGCAATACCATCGCCATCTTTATCAGGGCAGCCGTTTAAAACAGCAAGTCCCGGAGTGTCCGGGCAACGGTCTAAACTATCAACAATTCCATCCCCGTCTCTGTCTAATACAATAACCGGCGGAACAATTACCGGAGCTGGTTTTCTGTCTTTTAAGGCAACATTTACACCAAGACTATGGTAAAAATGATGAGTAACATTTGTAGTTACAGGTATTCTGTATTGAGAATTTAAAACAATAAAAACATCTTTATAGGGTTGTATTTGCAGGCCAACACCTACCGGTGTGAAGGCACCGTAGTAGCCACCAAACTTTGAAGCCCCGATACCAACAGTAGCAAAAGGATTAAAAATGTGGTCGTCGTTAAGTAATTTAATGTTTGCTGTTCCTGCCAGTTCAAAAAGAAAAGCATCTTTTGTTTTTTGCCCATCTTCAAAAGGATATTTAAGAAAATTTGCAGAAAGGCCAAGGCTAAAATCAATATGTTCGGTAATTCCTTCAGAGTAGCTAATTCCTAAACCCGGAGCCATCTGTTTAAAATTAAACAATTTGTTATCGCGTATAACATCAGTAAGGCCAAGGTCGCGGATGTTTTTGGCGGTATTAAAATCCTGGTAAACGAAATAAATTCCTAATGAAGGCAGTTTTCGATATTCGTTCTGTCCGAAACTTGCAGAAAAAATAATTAAAGCAAGAGCAGAAAGGATAGTTTTCTTCATAAAAGTAAGTTTTGTAACAAGGCAAAAATAGCAGCATTGTTTCAAATGTACAAACAAAATATCCTAAGGTAGGTGGAGGGTGGAAGATTGGGGTAAGGATTTTTGATTTCTTGATTTTGGATTTTGGATTTTTGATTTTTGATTTCTTGATTTCTTGATTTTGGATTTTTTGATTTTGGATTTCTTGATTTTGGATTTTTCCCCAATCTCACAATCTAAAATCGTAAATCTAAAATCACACAATCGTAAATAGTAAATAATTTGGGATTTTGGATTTCTTGATTTCTTGATTTTGGATTTTTTGATTTTGGATTTCTTGATTTTGGATTTCTTGATTTCTTGATTTTTGATTTTGGATTTCTTGATTTTGGATTCAATCGTCAATCGTCAATCTAAAATCACACAATCGTAAATCGTAAATAATTTTTGATTTTGGATTTCTTGATTTTGGATTTTTCCCCAATCTCACAATCTAAAATCGGCAATCTAAAATCACACAATCGTAAATCGTAAATAATTTTTGATTTTGGATTTCTTGATTTTGGATTTTTCCCCAATCTCACAATCTAAAATCGTAAATCTAAAATCTCACAATCGTCAATCTAAAATCTCACAATCGTCAATCTAAAATCTAAAATCGTCAATCTAAAATCACACAATCGTAAATCTAAAATCGTAAATCGTAAATAATTTTTGATTTTGGATTTTCCCCCAATCTCACAATCTAAAATCGTAAATCTAAAATCTCACAATCGTAAATCATAAATAATTTTGGATTTTGGATTTCAACAATGAATTAGAGGAATTTAATTAGGAAGGGTCAACAACTTCAATTTTAACTCTTGTAAGGCCTCTGCTTACATAATCAAGTTTTTTTGCTCCTGCAAGGCTCAAATCTATTATCCTTTTAGT
>JAFDXB010000087.1 GCA_018268175.1 Bacteroidota bacterium
TATAAATCTTACCCTTTCAAATAGGATAAATCCTTAATTCCCTTAATCCCTTAATGGTTTATAAATCCTTAATTCCCTTAATCCCTTAATGGTTTATAAATCCTTAATTCCCTTAATACCTTAATGGTTTATAAATCCTTAATTCCCTTAATCCCTTAATGGTT
This sequence comes from Bacteroidota bacterium, assembly GCA_018268175.1. Classification (GTDB taxonomy): domain Bacteria; phylum Bacteroidota; class Bacteroidia; order Chitinophagales; family Chitinophagaceae; genus Ferruginibacter. Next base: position 165 of record JAFDXB010000087.1, read on the forward strand.
CAATCAGGCAAGGATCTGAATATTTCATTTACAATTGGTTTTCCCGACCTTGAAATATTTTCAGTATTAAAATTTATCAACAACCCCTGCGGAACTTTAAGAAGTTTCATATAAGTATGCAACTGCGCTTCATGTATAGGCAAAATGGTTTCTACTGCTTTAATTTCCACCACCACTAAATCGTTCACAACCATATCAGCTCTCAATTTGGCTGACATTTCTACCCCTCGGTAAAAAATAGGAATAAATTGTTCGTGGTAAACAGAAAAACCGTTCAATTCCATTTCATGCAACATGCAATGTTTGTAAATACTTTCTAGCAAGCCCGGACCTAACTCGCGATGCACTCTTATTGCACAGCCCATTATCTCATACGATAATTGAGTAACTATTCTTTTATTCATGCTTAAAATTAAAAAGCTCTCTAACTTAAACCGTAAAAATCAAGGGTATAAATGGGTTATACCCAATAATTACCTAAAATGTGGTATTCTTTTATATAAGAGAATATATTCAGTTTATCTTTGCAGAATAATTTTTTTATGAGCACAAAAGGAAAAGTACTTATGGCGATGAGCGGTGGAATTGACAGTACTGTGGCTGCTCTTATGCTTCATAAAGAAGGCTATGATGTTGTAGGAATTACAATGAAAACCTGGGATTATGCTTCAAGTGGTGGCGCAAATTCTAAAAAAGAAACCGGTTGTTGCAATATTGATAGCTTTAATGACGCAAGGCTTGCTGCAGTACAGAATGGTTTTCCACACTTTATTCTTGATATCAGAGACGAATTTGGAGATTTTGTTATTGAAAATTTTGTAGAAGAATATATTGCAGGCCGCACCCCCAACCCCTGCGTAATGTGCAATACTCATATAAAATGGAGGGCTCTCCTTAAACGCGCTGATGCCTTGGGATGCGAATTTATTGCTACGGGGCATTATGCTCAAATCGGCGAGCAAAACGGCCGCTATTTTATAAGAAAAGGTTTAGACGAAAATAAAGATCAAAGCTATGCCCTTTGGGGATTGCAGCAAGACTTGCTGAAAAGAACCTTGCTTCCTTTAGGAACTTATCGTAAAACTCAAATACGGCAAATGGCCTTTGATTTCGGTTATCCTGAACTTGCTAAAAAGAATGAAAGCTATGAAATTTGCTTTGTGCCGGATAACGATTACAGGGGGTTTTTAAAAAGAAAAGTGCCCGGACTTGAACAACAAGTTGAAGGCGGCAATTTTGTAGATAATAATGGAAAGTTTCTTGGTAAACATAAAGGTTATCCTTTTTATACTGTAGGCCAAAGGAAAGGCCTGGATATTGCTCTGGGAAAACCTGCTTTCGTAACCAAAATTATCCCGGAAACCAATACCGTTGTGCTTGGCGATGAACAAGATTTGCGTGAAATTGATATGTACGTTAGCAAAATAAATTGGATGAAATATGATTCAGTTTACGATGGTTTTGAAGCAGTTACTAAAATAAGATACAAAGATTCCGGAGCTCTTAGCTCGCTTTCCACATACGAAAATGGTATAAAAGTTCGTTTTTTTGAACCGGTTAAGGGAATTGCTCCCGGACAAAGTGCTGTTTTTTATGAAGGTAATGATGTAATCGGTGGAGGAATTATTCAACGCAATATGTAAATTGTACAATGAAAAATATTTTTCGCCTATTATTTGTATTTCTTACAATTTCAGCGATAAGCTGTAAAAAAAGCAGTGAAGATTTATCGTTAGCTCAAATTTCAGACTACTATCCCCTCGAAGTCGGGAAGTACCTTACTTACAGGCTGGATTCGCTGGTTTACACCAATTTCGGAACTTCAAGCGAAGTTAGAAGCTATGATGTAAAATACTTGGTTGACGCTCAAATAACAGATAACTTAGGACGTCCTGCTTTTAGAATTATCAGATCTATTAGAAAAGATGATACGCTACCATGGGCAACAGATGCTACTTTCACCGCAACCAATACCGGCAACACTTTGGAATTTGTTGAGAATAACCTTCGGTTTATAAAACTTGCCCGGCCAATAAAAAATGGATTTTCATGGAAAGGGAATACATATATTGACACATACTCTCCTTCAAATAATTTAAGGTACCTCGACGATTGGGATTATACTTATGAAGATGTAGGCAGTATAACTTCAGCCGGAGGCTTTAATTTTAGTGACGGCCTTACTGTTAACCAAAGAGATGAAGTAATTCTTGATCCTTCTGATCCTTTTTCTTATAGTGAAGTGAATTTCGGGCTTGAAAAATATGCCAAGGGAATAGGTATGATTTACAAAAAGTTTTTCCATAATGAATATCAACCTCAAACAGGCGGGCATCCCGGCTATTATGTTGATGGATCTTATGGAATTACTTTAACTCTAATTGATTACAACTAGTTTATTTTTTCCTTAAAAAAGCTATTAAATCCGTATTTGGAACCTTTTCACTTTCCACTCCACGCAATAAAGTTACCAACTGGCCTCTGTGATATGTTTGATGATTAAATAAATGCATCAGCATTTCATGTACAGGCTGTTTAAAACGGTCGCGTTTTGAATTCCTGTATAAAAATTCGTGCTCCAAAGTTTTTTCGGATGCACTTTCCACCCATTCTTTCCATTTTTTAGATTGCTCAAGAAGATTATTCCCCAATTCTAAAACCGACCCCGAAAAAGTTTTAAATGGCCACTCGACATTGTCGGATAATTTTATACGTTGCCACCAAATTGATTCGGCATCCCACAAATGTCCCAACGTTGAAAAAATAGTTGGAAAACTGCTTTTGAATTCCTTGTTTATCTGATCATCACTTAAATTATTTATGCAACCAGTTATTAGTTGGTTTGCCCATAAATTGTAACTCGCATATTGCATTAATAACTTTTTCATATTGTAAAAATAACTTTTACCATTTAGCTTTGACAAAAACAAATGGATATAAATATAAGGGATGCTGAAATTCAAGATTGCCCGGCAATATTTGAGCTTATAAAAGAACTTGCCTTATATGAAAAGGCTCCCCATGAAGTAACCGTCAATTACAACCACTTCGTGGAATGTGGTTTTGGTACCAACCCCGTATGGTTCGCAATTGTTGCTGAAAACAATTCTACAGTTATAGGCGTGGCTTTGTATTATATCAGGTATTCTACCTGGAAAGGAAGCAGGATGTATCTTGAGGATATTCTTGTAACTGAAAAATTCAGAGGCCACGGAATTGGTAAGGCATTGTTTGAAAGACTCCTGGCCATTTGCATCGAAAAGAAATTCAGCGGCATGAACTGGCAGGTACTGAACTGGAATGAACCGGCAATTAACTTTTACAAGAAATTTAAAGGGGTAAAATTTGATGATGAATGGATCAATTGTGCAATAAATTTTCAATGATATTACAAACAAATAGATGAAATATTAATAGAAATGGAATTATGGTTCCATTTATAATACTTATTCTAATTGAAATTAAAAATTACAACCCTTCTTTACCCCATTATTTTTACGCCTGCATTAAAGGATGAGTTGTTATTGCTATAATTATTTGAGATTTTAAAGGCTTACTTTTGCAAAAATTTTTTAGCAAAATCTATTATTATGGCGGATAAAATTACAATGGGTGCTGATGGAAAATTAGTTGTTCCAAACAATCCCACTATTCCTTTTATTGAAGGCGACGGCATTGGCCCTGATATATGGAAAGCAAGCGTGAGAGTTTTTGATGCCGCAATAAAAAAGGCTTATAGCGGCGAAAAGAAAATTAAATGGAAAGAAGTTCTTGCTGGCGAAAAGGCTTTTAAAAATTCCGGCAATTGGATGCCTGAAGCCACAATGGAGGCGTTCAAAGAATATCTTATTTCAATAAAGGGGCCTTTAACTACACCTGTGGGTGGAGGTATCAGAAGCCTTAATGTTGCCTTACGGCAAGAATTAGACCTTTACGTTTGCCTTCGACCGGTAAAATACTTTGAGGGAACACCTTCCCCAATGTGGCAGCCTGAAAAAGTGAATATGACCATCTTCAGAGAAAATACTGAAGATATTTATGCAGGAATTGAATTCATGACCGGTACTCCTGAAAATAAAAAACTGCTTGATTTTTTAATAAATGAAATGAATGTAAAGAACATTCGTTTTCCTGAAACTACTTCTCTTGGCGTAAAGCCTGTGAGCAAGGAAGGAACTGAAAGGCTTATCAGAGCTGCAATTCAGCATGCAATAAAACATAAACTACCTTCTGTAACAATAGTTCACAAAGGGAACATAATGAAATTCACCGAAGGTGCTTTTAAAAACTGGGGCTATGAACTTGCAGAAAGAGAATTTGCCGGTGAAGTATATACGTGGCAGCAATGGGAAAGAACAAAAAAGAAAGATGGTGAAGCTGTTGCAAATGAGGAAATGAAAATTAGCGCCGCCGGCGGAAAAGTAATAATCAAAGATGCTATAGCTGATAATTTTTTGCAACAAGCATTACTTGCTCCGCAAGATTATTCTGTAATTGCTACATTAAATTTAAATGGCGATTACATCAGCGATGCACTCGCTGCACAGGTTGGAGGAATTGGAATTGCTCCCGGTGCAAACATAAATTATATTACCGGGCATGCAGTGTTTGAGGCCACTCACGGAACAGCACCTCGTTTTGCAGACACAAATACTATGAATCCATCTTCTGTTATCTTAAGCGGGGTTATGATGCTTGAATATATGGGCTGGCGCGATGCCGCCGACCTTATTACAAATGCTGTTGGTAAGGCAATCCGTAATAAAACCGTTACCATAGATTTTTTTAATTTAATGAAAGATGCAACACTTCTTAAAACGAGTGAATTTGCTGATGAGATAATTCAAAATTTATAATTATATCTTATTTATATATTTTTATCCCCCAAAACTAAAAAAGAATGAATAAAATAAAAGTTGATAATCCCGTAGTAGAATTAGACGGTGACGAGATGACCAGAATAATCTGGACATTTATAAAAGACAAACTTATACTTCCATATATAGATGTTCCTATTCAATATTTTGATTTAGGAATTGAACACAGAGATGCAACTAACGATCAGGTTACTATTGATGCTGCAAATGCAATTAAAAAATGTGGCGTTGGAATTAAATGCGCAACTATAACTCCTGATGAAGCCAGGGTTAAAGAATTCAACCTAAAACAAATGTGGAAAAGCCCAAATGGCACAATACGCAATATTCTTGACGGGACTGTGTTTCGTGAGCCTATAGTAATGAAGAATGTACCGAGATTAGTTCCCAACTGGACGGCTCCTATTATTATTGGCCGTCATGCCTTCGGCGATCAATACCGCGCTACTGATACAGTTATTAAAGGCAAGGGAAAGTTAACAATGACTTTCACACCGGAAGATGGAGGAGAGCCGCAATCTTTTGAGGTTTACGATTTTAAAGGTGGTGGAGTTGCACTATGCATGTATAACACAGATGAATCAATAGCAGGCTTTGCACGTTCCTGCTTTAATGTTGCCCTCGATAAAAAATGGCCTCTTTATCTTTCTACAAAGAATACAATTCTTAAAAAATACGACGGCAGATTTAAAGATATTTTTGAAGATATTTATCAGAAAGAATACAAAACAAAATTTGAAGAAGCGGGGATTACATACGAGCACAGGCTTATTGATGATATGGTTGCAAGTGCTTTAAAGTGGCACGGCAATTTTGTGTGGGCATGTAAAAATTATGATGGTGATGTTCAGAGTGATACCGTAGCGCAAGGTTTCGGCTCTTTAGGTTTAATGACTTCAGTGTTGGTAACACCGGACGGTAAAACCCTTGAGGCAGAAGCTGCACATGGTACAGTAACAAGGCATTACAGAGATCATCAAAAAGGAAATCCTACCAGCACCAATCCCATTGCCTCTATTTTTGCATGGACAAGAGGCCTGGAGTTTCGCGGAAAATTAGATAACAATCAGGCTTTGATTGATTTCTGTCATGCTCTTGAAGCTGTATGTATTGAAACCGTGGAATCAGGAAAAATGACCAAAGATCTTGCAGTATGCATTCATGGTAATAAAGTTAAACATGGTGAAGATTATCTTTATACCGAAGAATTTTTAAATGCAATTGATGAAAATTTGAAAAAGAAA
>JAFDXB010000088.1 GCA_018268175.1 Bacteroidota bacterium
CTTTTGTTTAAAAATTCAATTGTAGCCGCAGCCGATTTGCAAGGCCACCCAAATTATGTTCTTTGGATGATTGCAATTATTGCCGTTGATAATTTTAATACACTTCCATTTGCAAAATTAAGACTAGAAAACAGGCCTAAAAAATATGCATTTGCAAGGGTTGCCGGAATTTTATTGAATGTGAGTTTTGTTATTTTGTTTATGGGAATTATTCCTGCTTACCTTCAAAAAAATCCGGATAGTTTTATTGCTCCTCTTCATAGCGAAACTTTTGGACTTGGATATTATCTTGCAGGAAATCTATTTGGAAGTATTATCACTTTATTTATTCTTTCCAAAGAAATTAAAAGTGTTAAACCGGTATTTAATTTCCCGCTTTGGCGGGAAGTAATGAGGTATAGCTACCCATTGATAATAGTAGGTTTGGGCGGAATGATCAACGATGTTTTAAGCCGGCTTATATATCGCCACGTTGTAGATTTGCCACGGGAACAAGCTGATCATGAACTTGGAATATTTGCCAATATTTTCAGGATTGCGCTATTGATAACAATTATCATTCAAGCTTTCCGAATGGCAGCAGAACCTTTCTTTTTCAATAGCAGCAAAAATGAAGATGCACAAAAAATTTATGCAAGGGTAATGAAGTTTTTTGTAATTGCATGCTGCTTTATATTCCTGGCAATTAGCCTCTTCCTTGATGTGTTTAAATGGATATTTCTTCATTTTACAAATCCTGCCTGGGCAGAAGGTTTGGAGGTTGTGCCCCTTTTAGCAATGGGAAATATCTTTTTGGGAATTTATTATAACCTCAGCATTTGGTATAAACTTAGAAACAAAAATATTTATGGTGCATGGATAACTATAATCGGTGCCGTAATAACAATTGTTTTAAACATTATTTTAATTCCTGTTCTACATTATACCGGTGCTGCAATTGCAACTTTCGCATGCTATTATATCATGATGATATTAAGCTATATATTCGGGCAGAAATTTTACCCCGTTCCTTATGAGGCCAAAAAATTAACCGGCTATTTAACTGCAAGCGTTTTGATTTATGCTGTTCATTTGGCCCTAAATAAATTGAATCCTGAAAGTATTACATTTTCTTTAGGAACAGGGTTTTTATTCTTCTGCCTGTTTTTTTTATTTGTTTTTAAAAAAGAAGCAAACGAAATAAAAGGAATTTTTAAAAGAACATAATTATTTGCAATCAGTTTTTAAAAACGGGTGTTTTGTTTCATAATCTAAAGTTTGAGGATAGCTGAAAATAGCTGAATCATTTCTTTGTTCAATGTCGCCATAACCTTCATATAGAGAAGTACTGTCTATCTTAAAAATTACCTGCCTTATTGAAATAATTCCTTCTGAATTAAATGTGTACCATCCAATTATTTTATCATCTGTTATTTTTCCCGCAAAGCGGCCGGTATTATCATCTTTTTCATATCTGTTGTAAATTAAATCTCCGGAAATTGAATCGTTTTGTTGCACAATTTTTAATGTAGCTGTATCATTTTCAATTATCATTTGGTAGCAACCTGAAAGAGAAACCGGTGTTTTTACAGGCACAATAACTTCATTGCTTTCGTTTTTATTTGATGAACAGGAAATAAAAACAAAAATCAAAATTGAAAGTAAAATTTTTTGCATAATAATTTTTTTTTGACGGCATAGCCTTTGCTTATTGAAATAAAAATTGATTTTTATGGACAATACAAATAAGAAACCAAACAATAATATTTCTAAGCTTGAAAGAGATCTTATTGATGACAGCCAGACTAATCAACCTTCGGTTGACAATAATAATTTAAGAGAGTCTCAACTTGATTTACGCGATGAAGATGGAACTTTATTAAATGAAAATTCCGGCGGAAGGAATTACAGTGGAGACGACCTTGATGTGCCGGGTGCAAGCCTTGACGATGCTGAAGAAGCTATTGGAGAAGAAGACGAAGAAAATAACAGTTATTCTGATGCTGACACTGATACTGTTTAGTGAAAAAAAATGCTGCTTGTAAAATAAGCAGCATTTTTTTTTAAATTATTGCTCGGCAATGTAATCATTAAGTTGCTCTTTGCTTGAACTAAAAGAGAATACGTTATTTACCTTAAAATAATTTTTTTGATCTGTTGTATAACGGTATGCATATTTTGCAAAATCCAATTTTGATTCCTCGAAACTTAAAAGTTTACAAATTTCCGCTACTTGATCGGCAGACATGCAGTTTGATGAGATAATACTTTTTGCAGTTGATAACTTTGTGTCATCAAAACTTGATTCAGAAATTGTTTTTTTTGCAGCCGCAAAATCATTTTGCTTCATTGGAAAACCGGAGCAGCCTTTTACAGTTTGCGGCTGTGATGTAGTTTCAGAAGTTCGCGTAGTAGTTGTAGTAGTGGTATAAACCTGTGTGTTAGGGTCGTTAATTGAAATGTTCATATTTATACCCGGCACACTTACATTAGCATTCATTGTGTTTGATGAAGTAGTAGTTGTTGTTGTATGTACTCCGCCGGCTGGAGGATATGGTTGCCCATACCGTTTTACATATGCACCGGCCGGAATTATAAAATCCGGAACTACTTCTGTTTGAGAATATTGTTGAATTTTTACTTTGCCATTTTTGTCTTTTTTAACTCTGTAAGTAACATCCATCATTTTATCGTCAATATCTGCCACAGGCAAATTTTTTGAAATCTCAGGGATAGATTTATCCTCAAATACAATTTTTGCTCTGTAATATGGCTGAGGCAATTCCTCAACTCTAATATTTGTCTGAGCTATTTCATTTTGTTTTTCCCCATTTAAATAAAGGAAGAATTTATCTCCGTCATCGGTAAACACAGTGAGGTTGCCTGTTTTTTGTTGCGCAAATGATGTAAGAGATAACAAGCATAAGCTGATTAGTAGAAGTTTTCTCATATAAGTTTTAATTTGCCACAAATATAAAGTAGGGAAATATGAGAAAAATGTACTGTTAACAAATATTAAATAGAAATTGTTGTTAAACAAATCTATCTTCTGTTATGTACCCCTTCACCGATTTCTTCAATTAATTTTTTATTGAAAGCGGGAATGTCTTTTGGGCTTCTACTTGTAACTAGTCCGTTATCAACAACTACTTCTTCATCCTTCCAGTTAACGCCTGCATTAATAAGATCTGTTTTAATAGAACTGAAGGAAGTCATAGTTTTTCCTTTAAGCATTCCTGTTTCAATTAGAAGTTGTGGGCCATGGCAAATTGCTGCTACGGGTTTACCTGATTGTAAAAATCTAGTGGCAAATTCAATGAATGATTTTTCACGGCGCATTTTATCAGGATTAATTACCCCACCCGGGATCATTAAAGCATCAAAATCTTCCACATTTGCGTTTTCAATTGAGCCGTCAACCGGAAGTTCTATACTCCAGTTTCCTTTGCTCCATCCTTTAACTGTTTTGCCCGTACTTAATATTGATGTTTCAGCGCCTTCATTTTCAAGGGCTTTTTTGGGCTCAGTTAATTCAGATTCTTCAAATCCATTTTCAGTTATAATGGCAACTTTTTTATTTTTTAGTTTCATGCATTAATAATTTCAAATTTTGTTCCACAGAAACTGCAATTAATTTAAAGGTACCTGTCCGGGTTAAAATAATCCGGCTACCCGGGAAGAATTTTATTTACCGTTCATAATAATTAACTACCAGCATTAAATTTTTGACTCTGCATATTCGTCAGTTTTAAGAATTAGGCATTATATTAGATAATTATTATCAACGAATTAATTAATTATTAAAGAAATTGTTATGGAAGGTCCAAAACCAAAAATTTTGCTTTGCGAAGATGATCCCAACCTTGGGATGGTATTGAAAAACTACCTCGAACTAAATGATTATGATGTTACTCTTGAAAGAGATGGCCGCCTTGGCCTTGCTGCTTTTCAAAGGGAAAAGTTTGATATAGCTCTGTTAGATGTTATGATGCCTAATATGGATGGTTTTACCGTTGCAGAAGAAATAAGAGATATTAATCCTGATGTGCCCTTATTTTTCCTAAGTGCTAAAACAATGAAAGATGATATCATTCAGGGTTATAAACTTGGCGCCGATGATTATATTACAAAACCCTTCGACAGTGAAGTTTTGCTTCACAAGATAAAAGCAATTTTAAAGCGTAATGAAGAACTTCACAGAGAAGAAGCAAACGCTGAATTTGACTTGGGAAAATATCATTTTAATCCGCGGTTACGCGAGTTAACAGTTAATGGAAAAGTTCAAACGCTTTCGCCAAAAGAAAATGAACTTTTAAAAATGCTTGCTGAATATAAAAATGATTTATTGCCGCGTGAAACTGCTTTAAAGAAAATTTGGGGCAGCGATACATATTTTAACGGCAGAAGTATGGATGTTTATATTGCCAAGCTTAGAAAATATTTAAAGGAAGATCCTAAACTGGAAATTGTAAATATTCACGGAAATGGATTCAGGCTTGTTGAATCTGAATAATTATAAATGCCGCTCAATTGCGGCATTTTTTATTTGTAATTCTCAATTTTAATAATCTCACGGCAGCTACTATATTCATTTATATCGTTACTGCTGATGATAATGGTTCTACCTTCGTGATGATTTTCAATTAAATGCCGGTATAGCTGTATCCCTTGTGCATCAAGATTTGTAGTTGGCTCATCCAGAAATAAACATTCAGACTCACTTAAAAATGCCTGGGCAAGTTTCAAGCGTTGCTTCATTCCGCTGGAAAAATATCTTATTTGCTTATTAGCAGAAGCGGATAGTCCTACATCTTCTAAAACCTTGGAAAAAGAAAACTTTAAGGGCTTAAATGCTGAATGAAATTTTAGAAATTCGTTTGCGGTTAGTTCTTCTATAAGTTCAAGATAAGGAGTTGCGATAGATATTTTTGTATGAGGAAAATCTGTATTTTGATAACTGATATAGCCTTCACTTTGCATTACTGCGCCTGCTATAACCTGGAGCAGTGTAGATTTTCCTGAACCATTGGCGCCGGTTATTGCATAAGAATTGCCTTGTTGAAAGGTATAATTGAAATGCCGGAAAATCCATTGTCTGTTATACCTTTTACCAACATCAGCTAATTC